>CAYFVX010000370.1:0-5148 GCA_964346425.1 uncultured Chloroflexaceae bacterium
TCCCTTTCCAATCAGATCGAGCGGTCCCTGGGATTCTTCCCCATGCTTCACCGCTCGATCTTTGCCCTGTTTCAATTACGCTCCTTGCACGTTTTCTTGTTCTGTCGAACTGAAGATAATGAGAAACCACAAGAACTCTCTTGAAAAAAGATAGCCTCTCCTGGTGGTCCTGGCATTCCTGGCGATTGCAGTGCGAAAATCGGCAAAGATAGGGTATACGTTCGCTATTCAGGAGCCTTGACCCACCCATTTGCGCGAGCTTCCTCTTCAGTACAAAACCAACGCTCGCCTTTTTCGGGGCTAATCTCCGTCGCTTCGTAGTCCTTCATGCCGGGGAGATGATAATACTTCATCCCACTATTGACCGAGATGTTTCCTTTGATCACACAATCTTCATGTGCAGCGGGAAACACAAAAAAGTTCAGCAGGGCATACACCAGAATGAGAGAAATGATAATGGCAAAAATCACATTCCAGGGGGTTTTTTGTGATCTGCTCGACGTTCTTCCCCTGGCAACACCTTCAATTGAGGCATGAACAGCACGCGGTTTACCAGGTTCATCTTCTGTGAGTTGATACGTAATCATGTCACCCACGACCGGGCGACGCGCCATACCTTCGAGCGCACTGATATGCAGAAATACATGGTGTTGCGCATCAGCATGCTTAATAAAGCCAAAACCCTTCTCGTCATTCCACACAATTAATCGTCCGCGAAAATTTTCAGGACTCATCGTTCGTTATCCTTAATTCATCTGGTTTGTTCTTGCAGACACATATCCTGGGCAAGGATTATAGAAGAGCGTGGTGTGGGTTGTCAATACTGGACCTATTTATTGCCATCTTGACAACAAGCTCTTTTTGGCGTATACTTGGTGTTAAGTTTACACTTATGGCCCACAACATGCGGCCATTTTTTAAGAATAAAAATTAGTGTTGTATTTACACTATTATGAGGACGTTATGTTTTAATGAACAGTTGAAAAGCAAAGAGGCAAAAAAATGAACCTGACACCACCCGGTTCCAATCAAACGATTGACCACGCGATTGACCCCACCATCATTGACGAAATTCAACGCCTGAAACGTGAGCGCAACGCCATCCTGCTAGCGCACAACTACCAGCACGGCGAAGTGCAGGACATTGCCGACTTCGTCGGCGATTCATTGGGCCTCTCCCAGCAAGCAGCCCGCACCGACGCGGACGTCATCGTCTTTTGCGGCGTCCACTTTATGGCAGAAACCGCCGCCATCCTCTCGCCCAACAAAACCGTCCTGCTGCCCGACCTTGACGCCGGCTGCTCGCTCGCCGATTGCATCACCGCCGACCAGCTCCGCGCATGGAAAGCCGAACATCCCGACGCCGTCGTCGTCGCCTATATCAACACCACCGCCGAAGTCAAAGCCGAAAGCGATTATTGTTGCACCTCTGGTAATGCCGTCAAAGTTGTTCAGGCTATTCCAGAAGACAAAGAAATCCTCTTCTTGCCCGACATGTTCCTTGGCAGCTATGTCCATCACGTCACTGGCCGCAACATCCGCACCTGGGCAGGCGAATGCCACGTGCATGCCGCCATCACTCCGGACCTCATCAACAACGTACAGCAAGCCCACCCGCACGCAGAACTGATTATCCACCCGGAATGTGGCTGCGTGACCTCCTGTATGCAGGCAAAGGCGGCTGGCGACATCGCTGCCCACAACGGCAACGGCATGCACATCCTCTCCACCGAGGGCATGCTGCGGCGCACCAGCCAGAGCACCGCCAACGAATTTATCATCGCCACCGAAACGGGCGTGCTGCACCGCATGCGCAAGGCGTGCCCGGCCAAAACCTTCCACGCCATCAGCGAAGACACCATCTGCCGCTACATGAAACTGATCACCGTCGAAAACGTGCTACACGCGCTACGTCATATGCAACACCAGGTCACGGTAGCACCGGAGATAGCCGCCAGAGCACGGGGGGCCATTGATCGTATGTTGGAACTGGCGTAATCTTTTGAAAGAAGGGATACAATGGAACCGATCCACATAGATGCGCCAGCGTCTGTGCTGGTCAACCAGCCAGCCCACGTGGACGCACAGACAGCCGATGTTATCATTATTGGTGGCGGCGTCACCGGCCTGATGGCAGCACTCCGCGCCTCACGTTCGGCGCATGTTGTGCTGCTTACGCAGGATACGCCGCTGGAAAGCAACTCCGCCTGGGCGCAGGGCGGCATCGCGGCTGCGCTGGATGCTGCTGATTCTCCCCTGTCGCACGTAGAAGATACGCTGGTAGCCGGGGCTGGTCTCTCAGACAGCGCGGCGGTTGAAGCCCTGGCATGGGAAGCCCCACTCCTCATGTATGAACTCGCCGATCTGGGGGTACCATTCGAGCGCGACAACGGATCGTTTGTCCTGGGGTTGGAAGGTAGCCACTCGCACCGCCGCATTTTGCACGTGGGCGACATGACCGGCATGGCTATCACACAAACGCTGGTCAACCAGGTTCGCTCATCCCCGCAGATACACGTGTTGGAAGGCTACAAAGCGATTGACCTGCTCAACCACGATGGACGCTGTGACGGCGTGCTGGTGCGTGACCAGATGGGTAATCTGCTCCGCTTCCAGGCGCAGGCAACTATTCTGGCAACCGGCGGAGCCGGTGCGCTCTATGGCCTCACCAGCAACCAGGCGGGTGCGCTGGGCGAAGGTATCGCGCTGGCCTATCGTGCCGGTGCCGAGGTGGTGGATATGGAATTCGTACAGTTTCACCCCACCGTGTTTCGCACCAGCAGCGGGCGCGGCTTCCTCATCAGCGAAGCCACGCGTGGCGAAGGCGGGCGGCTCTTTTCGCCCGATGGTGAACGCTTCATGCCCGCGTTGCACCCCCGTGCCGAGCTTGCCCCGCGTGATGTCGTCACACGGGGCATTTTTGCCAGTATGCAGCGTGAGGATGTAGACCACGTGCTGCTCGACCTGACCCACCTTTCGTCTGACTATTTGCAGCGTCGCTTCCCCACCATCTACACCCGCTGCCGGCAGGAAGGCATAGACCTGGCCGTCGATCGCGTGCCGGTCGCGCCAGCCGCGCACTATCTCATGGGCGGTATCCGTACCGACCTGTATGGCGCAACCACCATAGCCGGGCTGTATGCGGCGGGCGAGTGCGCGTGTACCGGCGTGCATGGTGCCAACCGCCTGGCGAGCAACTCACTGCTGGAGTGTCTGGTGTCGGGCAGTCGGGCGGCGGTAGCCGCAATGCAGGGGCCGGGGCGAATGGAGAATGCCGAATGGAGAATGCAGAATGCCGGTCAGGGGCCGGGGCGAATGGAGAATGCCGAATGGAGAATGCAGAATGCAGAATGCCGGTTGGGGGTCGGGGGTCGGGGGTTGGAAGATGATAGACCGCAGGCCGCAGACCGCAGACCACATGTGCAGGTGACGAATGAACGAATGGGGGAACAGGGGGCGAACGGTTCTGCTGCGGGCAATGGTGATTTGCGCGGGGTGCTGGCGGATATCATGCGCTGTTGTGCGGGGCCATTGCGCACCGCGGACGAGCTGCAAGCGGGGCTACGGCGGCTGGCAGCATTCCCCTTGCAGGCGACCATGCAGGATGGCGAACGGCTGACGGTAGCGAATGCCGCGCTGGTAGCCCGCCTGATTATGGCCGGCGCACTGCAGCGCGAAGAGAGCCGTGGCGCACACTACCGCCGCGATTTCCCCACCAGCCGCGAGGAATGGCGTGTACATATGGTCTTAGGTCGCGGTCAGCCAGCCTATGCAGTCGAACACGTCGCAGAAGGGGTCGTACACGCTGGGCCACCGACGCTTGACATGCAAACGTGCCCGCTCCGCCTGTCGCCCCGCACTCGCGAGCACGAGCCTGTGCTGGTGCAGAGCGCGACGGCATGAGTGATACGTGGTGCAGAAGAGTCCGAACCATAAATCGTAGCCGCGGTTTTTAACCGCGGAATCTGCCCATATATCCATTTCTTTTGCGACCAAACCATCCGGCTGCTGCGCAGTGGATACGTCACCCGGCACGAGAATCCAGCGGCTACAAGCCGCTGCTATGGCATCCCGCGACCGCTTTGCAAAGCGGTTGACAAACCAGTTAGAATAATCGGGCAGGAACCACAATGGGAAACAGGAGAAACACACAACAGGAGGAGAAAAAACAACATGGACCTTCCACGAGATGTACTCACGCGTATCGTCCAGGATGCGCTCCGCGAAGATGTTGGTAACGGCGACCTTTCAACCCTGGCGACTATTCCCGCCGAAGCTCTGACCGAAGCCCACGTGGTGGCGAAAGAAGCCGGTGTGATTGCCGGCCTGCCCGTCTTGACCGCAACCTTTCTGGCTGTCGCCCCATCACTGGAAGTGACGCCACAGGTCGCCGAAGGCGACGCCGTCATACCCGGCGCAGCGATAGCGCATATCAGCGGCTCCGCCCGCGGTATCCTGACGGCCGAACGCGTCGCCCTGAACTTCATCCAGCGCATGAGCGGCATCGCCACTATGACCGCCCGCTACGTTGCCGCCATCGCCGGCCTGCCCGTCGGCATCCTCGATACGCGCAAAACCACACCCGGCCTGCGCGTGCTGGAAAAATACGCCGTGCGCGTTGGTGGCGGCGTCAACCATCGCTATGGACTGTATGACGCCATCATGCTGAAAGACAACCACCTGGCAATCCTCGCCGCACAGGGCTACGACCTGCCAGCCGCCGTGCAACGCGCACGCGCTGCCGTGGGGCCAATGGTGCGCATCGAGGTTGAGGTCGAGAGTGTTGAGCAAGCAAAACTGGCCGCCGAAGCGGGCGTGGATATTATTTTGCTGGACAACATGTCCATCGCTATGCTGCGCGAGGCAGTAGATGCCGTCGGTGGACGGGCAGTGCTGGAAGCCTCCGGCGGTGTCACGCTGGAAACCGTGCGCGGCATAGCCGAGACGGGGGTGGATTATATTTCCTCCGGCGCGTTGACGCATTCCGTGCGTGCGCTGGACATCAGCCTGGATGTGGAGGGATAACACCAGGTTTCGGTACGCTTGTGACGCGTCCACCGTGCAGCGGTCGGGCGCGTTTTGCCGCGGTTAAAAGACTCTGTTGGGAAATGTGTTTTGGGTGATAAGGTAGGGGTTTGGCGGTGCCAA
>CAYFVX010000371.1:0-5141 GCA_964346425.1 uncultured Chloroflexaceae bacterium
CCGCTGCGACGGTATCTCTCAACCGCTTTGCAAAGCGGTTGATGAAAAAGTCTACCCATGTGAGTCCTTCTGCTGGGGATCAACCAGAATATAGCCGCGCCCGCGCCGATTGACCAGGTAGCCCTTGCCCAGTTTTTTGCGCAGGTTGGAAATATGTGAACGCAGCAGTGTATGCGCCTCGGAATTATCAACATCCAACGCATGCGTCGAGCGCACAATATCGGAATAGCGATAGAGTTTGCCCGGCTCAAACGCCAGACAGCGCAGCAACGCATGTTCAATCGGCGTCAGGTCTATCGGGGAACCTTGCAGATGGACATCATAGCGGGAAGGACCAATGGAGAGGGGGCCAATACGCAAATGACGGTTGGTTTGGGCGGCTGCGGAAACTTCTGTTGGGGGACTGGGTTCGCTCCCTGCCTGAGCAGTATCATTGCCCGCCTGTTCACCGAACATAGACGCAGCCTCACGCAGCGACTGCTCGGTCTGCCGCCGCTGGATAGCTCCCCTGACACATTCCAGCAACTCGGCCGGCGTGACCGGCTTGAGCAAGTAATCATAGGCTCCCTTGCGCAGAGCCGCCAGCGATGTTTCCAGCGAACCGTAGGCGGTGAGCAGAATAACCGCCGGGCGATAGGCTTGCAGACGAGCCGTATGCAGCACCTCAACCCCATCCACCGAACGCATCACCACATCAGTCAGCACGACATCGAAGATAGCTTCTTCGAGCAATTGAAGTGCCTGTTCCCCATCTTGCGCCTGGGTCACACGATAGCCTGCATATTCCAGCCGCATTGCCAGAGCACGCCGCATACGGTCATCATCATCAACAATCAAGATATGTGCTTGCATTGGTTCCTTCACAAACAGGGCAAAGTGATGGTAAACGTACTCCCCACGCCAGGCAAACTATCCACGGTGATTTCCCCCCCATACTGCTGCACAATTTGCGCGGTAATTGCCAGCCCCAGGCCGGTGCCGTGCTCCTTGGTCGTTACAAACGAATCAAAAATATGCGCCTGTAACGACGGGCTGATACCACAGCCGGTGTCGCCGATTTGCAACACCAGCAACCGTGCCGCCCCATCATCAGCCATTCCTGGCTGCGGCCGGGGTGACGGATTCTCCTGCACCTTGCACCGGATCGTCAGGATTCCCCCTTCTGACATCGCATCCAGCGCATTGGTCATCAGGTTGATACAGACCTGCATCAACTCATCCGCGCGTCCTTGTAAGACCGGGGGGGCATCCGCTGCAATGTCGCACTCAACGGTGACGTTCTGGTCGCGGATACGCTTGCCAATCAGCAACAGAATCCGTTCTATCAAATCGGGGATTGCAACTGGCCCCATCTGGGTAGCCGCCGGGCGATACAGGTCGAGAAGCTGATGGACAATGGTGCCCACCCGTTCAACTTCTTCCAGCGATTGAGTAACAAAAGTTGCGCGGTCCTGTTCGGAAGCGATACGTGCCAGGTCAAGCAGCATGTGCAATGATTGGATGGGCGTGTTGATTTCATGCGCAACGCTGGCGGCCAGTCGTCCGCTGGCCGCAAAGCCTTCATTCTGGATAACCCGCGCCTGCAACTGGACATTCTCAGTCACATCCACTGTATGCACAATCACATATTCGACCGTTTGCTGCGGTCCACTCAAACCGATAATCTTGAAATCTACAATCCGCACCGCCCCACTGGGGTCACGGTAGCGGATACGTTCATGGCAGGGGTGCGCCATCGGCACCTGCGACGACTGCAAGCAATCGGGCGTATCCAGCAGAATACGGGCAAAAAGGTCTGTCCAGTTCGCGCCGATCAACTCATCTGGTGTGCTGCCAAACAGCATAGCCATAGCCCGATTGACAATGACCACCATGCCACTCTGTTGCAACAGCATCAACCCATCTTCCAACCCATCGAAGAGCGAGCGCAACAGGTTGCGGCTCTCGCGCAAATGCTCGTTCAACTCTTTCAAACTGGCATACGCGGTCTGAATGGACATCTCCGCATTTTTATACGCACTGATGTCCTGGATAGCAATAATCAAAGCAACAGGTTGCCCCTGTTGCTCGGTAAGCACAGAGCTGTTCAAAGAAACCGGTATTTTTTCGCCAGTGTTGCCCCACATCGTACACTCAACATCTTTGAGTTCACGGGCCTGGATACACCAGCCGACCAGTTCCGCGGAAGTAGACAGACTGGCATCAGGGACAATCAAATCGGTAATATTTTTCTCGTAGAGCGTCTGCTCATCCGAACAACCAAACAACTTTTTTGCCTGATGATTACAGAAACGAATGCTGCCATCCAACCGGGTGAGCAGAATGGCACCGGGCAGCAAATCAACCAGGGTACGGTAGCGTGCTTCGCTGGCTTGCAGAGCCTGCACATCCTGTTTGTGCTGGATAGCCAGCGCATAGAGAGTTGCCAGCCGCGTCACCACCTCCATATCCTGCTCGGTGTAATCACGGGGGGCATTCGCCAGCGCAAGTTGCCCCACCAGCTTTGTGCCAGCCAGCGAGGGAGCCGAAAGAAAACGCTCAATTGGGAGATGGCCCGGCGGCAGGCTGGTCGAACGGTCATCGCTGGCAACATCATTGCACAGGAGCGGTTGACGTTGCTGCAATACCCAGCCCCATAGCCCGCTGAACGTTTCAAACACAATCGTTTTGTCGGGTATCTGGCATTTCTCCCAGACATCCAGCGTCATAGTGGGGCAAACCAGGAAACCGGTCGCGGGGTCTATATAGCCAGCATAGCCAAAGGGACTGTGCGTAAACACGCGGGCATAGTGCAATACCTGTGAAGAAATTTCCTCGAACGAAGCAGCCGAGAGCAATTGACTGGCGAGGTCAACCAGAGTTGCATTGATATCGCTTTCCTCGCACGATGGCTCCGGGGGCGGTTGATTTTCGGGCAAACCAGAGGTACTGGCGGCGGGGGAGGGGTTCAAAAGGGAATGTTCTGGCATCGTATTGCCCTTTCCAGCAGCATCAATACCTGCGGCAGATGTCCGATGCCTGTCCACCGTCGCCGGTCCATCGTCTCCCGTCCCCCTTTGATGGGGGGTAGGGCCTCCTGCACAACCATCCGTTCCAGCTTCAAGCAACCGGAGACGTTCACGCAGGTGTGCATTTTCTTGCTGGAGTGACTGGATTATGTTCTCTGCTGCGGACATGGTGGAAAGGCTCCTTCAGCGAACAAAAACAACCCGCTCCCGATTCTGAATACCTCATTATTATAGCATGGTGGTCAGGATAATGAGATGTGCTACAATGCATGATATGTGACAGGCAAAGATCGATTCCAGAATGCTATGCCAAAAAAACAACGAACACCAGACATGTTTGATATGCAGCGCGAAACGCTCCTGCAAAGCCGCGCACCGCTGGCAACCCGACTGCGTGCACAAAATTTGCAGCAGTTCGTCGGGCAGGAGCATATTGTGGGCGAAGGTCGCTTGCTGCATCGCGCTATCCAGCAAGACCAGCTCTTCTCCATCATCCTATGGGGACCGCCGGGCTGTGGCAAAACAACCCTGGCCCACATCATTGCCAACGCAACCTCCGCACACTACGAACAACTCAGTGCCGTTTCCGCATCCGTTGCCGACCTGCGGCGGGTGATTGGCGAGGCGCAGGACCGCCTGGGACTGTTCCAGACCCGCACCGTCCTGTTCATTGACGAAATCCATCGCTTCAACAAAAATCAGCAGGACGCCGTGTTGCCCTTTGTGGAAGATGGCACGGTCATATTGATAGGAGCCACCACCGAAAACCCCTCGTTTGAGGTCAATAGTGCCTTGCTCTCCCGCTCTCGCGTGTTTGCATTTGAAGCCCTGAGCGAAGAACACATTGGTCAACTGGTAGACCGTGCCCTGCAAGAGTGCGAAATGGGGTTGGGAAAACTCGATGTTATCCTGGCGAACGATGCCCGCAGCTACCTCTTGAATATGTCCAACGGCGACGCCCGCGTTGCGCTGAATGCGCTAGAAAGTGCCGCGCTCTCCAAAGAAGCATCCGTTGGCAACAAACGGCTGATTACCACCGACGATATCCGCGATGCATTGCAGAGCCGTGCCACCCGTTATGACAAACATGGCGAATTGCACTATAATGCTATTTCAGCATTGCACAAAAGCGTGCGCGACAGTGATCCCGACGCCGCACTCTACTGGCTGGGGCGTATGCTAGATGGCGGCGAAGACCCGCTCTCTATTGCGCGGCGGGTGGTGCGTATCGCAGTTGAGGATATCGGGCTGGCAGACCCGCAGGCTCTCCCCTTGACCATCGCAGCACAGCAGGCGGTGCATTTCCTGGGGCAACCAGAGGGCGACCTGGCTCTGGCGGAGGCGGTGGTCTATCTCTGCCAGGCACCCAAGAGCAATGCCATCTATCGAGCCTATGGAGCCGCGCTCAAAGATGTGCAGCAGACACGCAACGAGCCGGTGCCGCTGCATCTGCGCAACGCCCCCACCCGCCTGATGAAGGATATGGGGTATGGCAAGGGATATGAATACGCGCATGATCTGCCGGCAGGACGTTCCGAGCAGGCGCATCTCCCGCCAGCCCTGCAGGGGCACATCTATTATGAGCCAACTGGCCGCGGATTTGAAGCCCAGGTGCGGGAGCGGTTTGCCTGGCGCGAAACGCGGGCAATGGAGCAGGAAGCCCGACAGCAAGAGAGCGGGAGCCAGCACACTGACAACGCAACACCCGACCAGACAGCGAATGACCCGCAGACCCTGGCCGGCGAGGAATCACAGGAAATGGTGGAAGCACCACCACCGCAACCTGCACCTGCCCGCCGCAAAAAACGGTGATACGCTGGAGGGGTGTTTTTTGTGGCCTGGCCGCAAAAACCACCCCTCCAGATATAGACTCTGTTGGTAACGTCCGGACAGGGCCTCGCGCAAAGGCGCAAAGCCGCAAAGGTCCGGACAGGAGATAGAGTTTACCATCAGAGTCATCCAGGGAGAGGGGCTTCCGTCACCCCTTCCCATGCGCATGAAGTTAAGCGATTTGTCGCTTTGCAAAGCGGGGGATTGGGGGTTGCAAACCCCCGAAAACATGCTTTTTAAGGGGGCCTGGGGCCATAGGCGTCAACGTAACGGGTATTCCACCGCGCTTTCACCCTCTCCCCA
>CAYFVX010000372.1:0-5139 GCA_964346425.1 uncultured Chloroflexaceae bacterium
GCCCCCTTTTGTTGTCTTTTTTTGCGGCTACGCCGCAAAAAAAGACAACAAAAAGCATTTTTCGGGGGTTTGCAACCCCCAATCCCCCGCTTTGCAAAGCGGCAAGCCGCTTAACTTAATGTGCATGGGGGACGGCAAAGCCGTCCCCAAACCCCATACTACCCACTATCACGATCCTCTGCATCCGCCGCCAGCACTGCGTGCGCAATGTCCTCACCGCGGCCCTGCGGCAGGTAGAAGTAGCGACCACCAAGCCACGCTGCCAGTTGCTGTGCCTCGCCACGCGAGATGAAGTTGCGCTGTGTGTCTATGACGACCGAGCCGATACCAGCCGCACGCACCTTGCCCGCCAGCCGTTGCACCTCCTCACGGGCGTCGGACACACGCTGCTCGCGTGAGTGCGTGGGGTCAAAATTGAGCGGAACGTTGGGTCGTCCGTCGGTAATAATCACCAGCGTGGTGCGGTGGATGCCACGGCTGGCCGCCTGGTCCGCCACCTGCAACGCCGAGAGCAGTGCGGCCGAGATGGGCGTGCCACCACCGGTCGGCAGCACATCCAGCGCACGCTTGGCGAGTTCCACACTCTGCGACGGCGGCATCAGCACATCCGCCCGTTCGCCGCGGAATGCCAGCAACGCGACCTGATCACGATGGACATAAGCTTGTTGTAGCAACGCGTTGACGGCTCCCTTTGCCTGACGCATACGGTGTAGAGCCATCGAGCCACTGGCGTCTACCATAAAGCAGAAGAGTGTCCCCGCCTTGCTACGATACCGCTTGACATGCAAATCGTCGCCACGCAACTCAATCTTTGGCCGATGCTGCCGGCGTGCAGCCGCTCCGCGCGTCTTCTTACGCGCATTGCGCCGTTGCTTCTTGCGAATACGCTGCCAGGGCGCGGCGGCCCGTAGCGTGGCGATAATATCCAGCCGCCCATCGCCGGGCATACCAGACACGGAGCGAATGTGGCGACCACGATTGCCAGAGGTGCTGCCACGTGAACCACTGCGCCCACTACGGCGGATCATGAAAGGTGTTTCGAGCACTTCCGGCGGAATTTCCGCTTCCAGGGCTTCCAGGATCATGTCTTCAATAGCCAGAGCCTCCTCTGGCGGTTCGGGGGGTTGCTCTTCATCGTCTTCTTCGCCCTGGTCTTGCTCCTGTTGCTGTTCCTCTTCAGGTGGTGGGGGTGGCGGCTCTTCCTGTGGCTGCTCTTCTTCTTGCTCCTGCTCAAACTGCGGCGCACGCGTTGCACGCGGCAGCAACACATAGCGCACCGCCCGTTCCAGGTCTTCATCTTCTACCCGTTCGCGGCCAGCCAGGGCAGCCGAAGCAAGTGCGGCCCGCGTCGCGAAGATGTCGGCGCGATGTCCCTCCACACCAAGCACCAGCGCGGTGCCGATGAGTTTTTCCACCTGTTCATCTGTAATCGTAATTGTTGGCAGAGCTTCCTGCGCCATCAACACCATCGCCTGCAACAGTTCTTCTTCTTCCAGCCAGTCTTCCATCTGGTCGCTATTCTGCTGTGCGGTCGATGCGCCGTTGGTTTCATCCTGGTATGCATGCTGATGCACAATACGATTGCGGCGCACCACCTCGGCACGAGCGGGTGCAGGGGCTTTGCCAATCGGCGCGACAATCAAACCAACGCGGTCCATCAGGTGGCGGCGCGGCGGACCTTCGGCCGGGTCGTAGGTTGCCAGCAGGCAGAAGCGCGACAACTCTGCAATACTCAACCCCTCGCGCTCAATGCGCACGATGCCACTGTCGAAGGCAGCCAGGATATGGTTGGTGGTACTATCGTCGAGCAGATTGACGCCATCGGCATACAGCAACCCGTTGTGCGCCCGTGCCATCAACCCGCTACGATGCACGCGTGAGCCGCTGGAGAGGGTTGCTTCCAGATCGAGACCGCCGAGCAAACGGTCCTCGGTCACGCCCACCGGCAACTCGACAAACTCGCCCTCGCGCATGAATTTGGAAAAACTGCGCATGAGCGTACTCTTGCCCGTACCCACACCAGCCGCCAGTACCACACCGCCGAGACCGGGATCTACCGCCAGGAGCAGCAACGCCTGACGTGCATTATCAAGACCTACCAGAGCAGGAAAAGGAAGCATAATCACAACACCTTTTTATTCTTCTTCAGTCAATTTCTTGCTTGCAAACTCTTTGCGGAAACGCTCAATAATCTCTTCATCCGAGGGCGGCTCGCCACGGCTCTCATCGAACAAAGCAGAAAGCGTGGCAATGTAGGCTTCGCCGAAAGCGGTCGTGAGCGTGGAAGCCGTCACTGCGGAAATCGTTGCGCCAGCCGCACTCCCCGCGCCCGGCACCAGTTTGAGCAAGTTGGACACGATGGAGCGGCCCACCAGCGTTGCCCCCGCACCGGTGACCACGCTGCCGAGGAGCGCGAGCAGAAAGCCTTTGCTCAGCGGCACCCCAAACACAGCGGTAATCCGCGCCAGCATCCCCACCTGCACCGGCACAAGCAGTGCCGCGTCGGTGAAAGGTATCGGCGTGGCACCGGCTGCCGCGGCTGCGGTGGCCGCCGTCACCACCGCTTCATGCGCGTGCCGCTTTTTTAGCTCCATCGTCACCTTTTGCGAGGCAACAAACGCGTTGCGATGCGCTTCCGGCACCAGATCCATTGTCAGGTCTATCAGGTCGAGCAACCCCATAGATGGCAGGACAAATCCCTCATCCAGATGCTCGGAGATGGCACGGACGCGCACCACGTTGCGTGCCATCGGCAACAACTCTTGCACCTTCGCACGGAAACCATCATCCTGGCGTGCTTTGGTGATGATGACAACGACTGGCACATGTTTCGCCAGCATCTGCACCAGTGCCTCTTCGCCATCCTGCACCCGACGCGAATCTTCCGAGATACACACCCAGGCAATATGGATATGCCGCTGACCATCCGTATCGCGTTTGCGTGTCAGGATAAGTTCTTCGAGCGGCTGCAATGTCTCCTGAAACGCCGCCATCTCCAGACCACGCGTATCAAAGATGGAGATAGGGATATCCCCTTTGGTAATCTCACGCGTATTCTGCGTCACCGGGCGGCCCGAACCAGTCGTTGCCAGTTGCCCCTGAAAGACGGCGTTAATCAGCGTGCTCTTGCCCACGCCGGTTTGCCCGGCAATCAGGATATTGATATGCCCGCGCTGGCTCATCGCCTCATACAGCGCATCCTCAACCTCTCGGACGATTTTTACATCCGGTTGCATCTTGTTGTTGCCTCCCACTCACTTGTGGACGGTGGACCGTAGACGATGGACCGTAGACCATAGACCGTAGACCATAGACGATGGACCGTAGACAATCACAAACCACTGTCACAGTCGCTTCAACGCTTCAACGCTTCAACGCTTCAACGCTTCAACGCTTCAACGCTTCAACGCTTCTCAACCGCCCAGCACATCATTCAATGCCTGCTCGATCTTCACTTCATCATCCTGCGTTTCGAGCGGATCCTTGCGCAGGCGGTGACGCAGGGCCAGCATCGCCACGCGGCGTATATCGTCCTCGCGCACTTCCTTGCGGCCCTCAAACGCAGCCAGCGCAGTGGCAGCGCGGCTAATCGTCAACTCACCACGGTGCCCGTCTATTTCCAGCTTGACGCACAGGTCGGCGATCTTGTAGAGCACAGGATCAGGCAACACGACTTCGGGAAGCCGCTTCTGACCGGATTTGATTTTGCGGCGCAGCTTCGTTTGCTCTTTTTCCCAGGCTTCTGAAAACGCAAATGGGTCTGCATCATACGCGCGGCGGCGTTTGACAATCTCCACCCGTTCGGCTGCATCGGTGATAGTGACGATGCGGGCGTGCAAACCAAAACGGTCGAGCAACTGCGGCCGCAGGTCGCCTTCCTCCGGGTTACCACTACCAACAAGCACGAAGCGGGCCGGGTGGCGAATACTGATACCTTCACGCTCAACCACATTGACGCCACTGGCCGCCACATCGAGCAGCACGTCCACCAGATGGTCTTCGAGCAGGTTGACCTCGTCAATGTAGAGGAAGCCACGATTGGCGCGGGCCAGCAGGCCGGGCGCGAATGCCTGGACCCCCTCGGTCAACGCACGTTCAATGTCTAGCGTCCCGCAGACACGGTCTTCGGTTGCACCGAGCGGCAGGTCTACCACTGGTACGGAGATATTGATATTCCTCAATCGCGGGGTTTTGCTCGTGTCTTTGCTCTTCGCACGTTTTTCTTCAATCTTTTCCAGCACCCAGTCTGAAGGGCGTTCTGGCGAACTGTTGTAGGGGCAACCATAGACGGCTTTGATAGGCGGGAGCATGGCAGCGAGCGCACGCACTGCGGTAGATTTTGCCGTCCCACGATGGCCCATCACCATGACGCCGCCAATAGTCGGGTCAACGACACACAGCAACAGACCAAGTTTCAAATCTTCCTGACCAACAATCGCCGTAAAGGGATAGGGTGAGGGTGCAAGTTTTTCCTGTCCATTCTTGCTTGCTTCCGCGGTTACTTCTTCTGTTTCTGTCTGGGTATCAATCATTTCGTCAGTGGTTTGATTCGTCATAACTTCCATAACTTTGCTATCTTCTATTCCTCTCTTGGGCTAAACCTCTTACGTTCGTGATGCATAAACACGTGCAGAAAAGGCGGTATCAGGCACAAAGCGACCCCAGTACCCAATAGGATTATTGGATAGACCGGGGTCACTTACGTGGAACACAGCCACATGCATTTACCTCCAGCGCCAGCCCCTGTCATTTCGTGGCTTGAAAGCTCCGCCAGTATATTCTTTGCCTGTGGCAGTTTCTCTTGAAAACGCTTTCACATTTGTGAAGTAAAAGGCAACACCCAGGGCAACAACCGTGAAAACGAGCGGTATCCAGCAGAGAAAAGCTGCAGCAATTGTCCCACCATTGGACACCATACTTGTCATAATACCCTCCCTGATACTAAACAACATCTGCACCCCATCGGCGCAAGAGTAACTCTATCATTGTCAACTACTTCTCCACACTTTCTTGCCACTATTGTACCACACATGAAAAAAAACGTTGCTACTGGTGGGGCTTCGGGGTTTGGGGTTCAGGCCCCGCTCTCATACCAGGTTCGGATGAATAGTTTCTTTTCACCACGGAGACACGGAGGCA
>CAYFVX010000373.1:0-5133 GCA_964346425.1 uncultured Chloroflexaceae bacterium
GCCGCCGCCATCATCGCCGCCGCCATCATCGCCGCCGCCATCATCGCCGCCGCCGCCATCATCGTTATCATCATCTTGCCAGGTGCGATCACGATGCACCCAATAATAGACAACAACTTCCATGCCTGGCTCAATGAACTGATCTGGTGCTGGCTCGGTAGTCCAGACCTCATCAGAAGGATACCGTCTGTCAGGGGTTTTGCTCATCTCTGGCTCAATACCCATGGAACGCAGCGTAGCGAGTGCCTCATCTTTGTCCATCCCGATAAGGTCTGGCATAACAGGCGGGGAACAGACCCCAAGCGTAACCGTATTCGCACGGTTGATACGCTGACCGGCCTTTGGCATGGTGCTTATTACCGTGTAGGGAGAACAATTGCCTTGTTGATAATCTACCACTGGCTCAATCCCTATTTCCTGCAATGTTCGGATAGCTTCTTCTTCACTCAAGCCAGTTACATCTGGCATAACAAACTCAATCTGCGAAGTCTGCGCCAACTCAATGCCGAGCCGTCCGAGCAACACATCATAGGGCGGCGAATTTTCCGGATGGAGCTCAAACCGCGCCCGTTCAAACCACTGGACCGCATACTGCCTGCCATCGCTCAACGTTTCCGATTGCACTTCGCTCAAGGGCAGACCAAAAAGCGCACGGCTTTCGGCATCGCTGGTACCGGGTTGTCCATCAAGTTCTAGCCCACTGGATTGCCAGAGCACCAGAATATCCCCACAAACACTGTGCCCGGTTTCCGCAAAGAAACGACACCCCTCCTGCGAAACACCCTTTGGAAAATTCTGCCAATCACGCCCTTGTTGCTCAAGGATATCAACTCCCAGCCGCCCAAGCAACACATCATGCGGCGCATCATTCTCCGGATGAAGTTCCAACCGATTGCGCTCAAACCATTGGACTTGCAGCGAACGTCCTTCAATCGTTGCACTTTGCAGCGGGGTAATGGGCATACCAAAAACGGGCAATCCACCATTCTGCTCCCAGAATTGTCTGATGCGTCCAGAGATACAATGTCCTGTTTCAAAACAATATTGGACGGACTGCGAATAGGTCTGGGGAACTCCTAAACCTGCCAGCAGCAACAACAAGATACTTGCAGCCAGCAACAAACGTCGCAGTATTCTGTGCATACTTCACCTCTTAACGTAATAAGATTTCAAACCCAGCCTGTTGAAAATGCTTATTATTGGTCAATACTTGCGTGATGTCACGATCCCACATCACGATAAAAGAGATAAAATCAGTCAGTCGCCATTCCTGGTCCTGACGTTCACGATAGAGGAGAATGGCACGAGCATAGAGCTGTTCAGAGATAGGAACAATTTCAACCCGAGGATCAAGTTCAAGGGAACGCAACAGTTTGACTGCCGCTTTGCGGTAACGTTGTTTGGAAAGCGCATTGCCAATCTCCAGCATCACCGCATGGGTAACAATCATACGCGTCTTGTTTGCCTCAACCAGATCCGCCAGTTGACACGCTTGTTGATAGAAATGGTCTTTTGGGTTGGCTAATGCGATGGCATAGGATGTATCAACGAAAACCTCGTTCGTCATTGGTTCTGTTCTCCTTCATGCAAATACTGGTCAAGATTTGCCGACCAATCGGGAGGGCCTTCGAGATTGAGCGAACGAGCAGTACTCAAGAACGAAATAGGAGCTTCTTCATGTGGAATGGGAGCCACCACAATCCGTACTCGCGTATCAGCTTCAAGGTCTACAGGTTCCTGGGGATGGAATACGGAGCCGTCAAAGAATGCTTCGATTGTATGTATCATCATTATCATTCCTCCATTGGATGATCAGGTGCCTTTGTGTATAGTATACCAGGGTTGAGAAAGGTGTGCCGAAAACTGACAAAATTGACCATTGCCTGACCTGCAAAGAACTATGCTATAATAGCAGCCGGAAAGTGGGACCAGTCCAGACTGGGCATTTCCGGTCCCCTGGTTTTCGTTGACCATCTGGAGCGAAGCCTATGTTCATACCGACCCGCAAATCTTCACAATCAAACCTGAAATGGCTACGACTCTCCAACAGGCAAATTATTTACTATCGCACGGCTGGGAGCGGGCATCCCCTGATACTCATTCACGGCTGGGGAGGCTCCTCACGCTACTGGCAAGGTAGTCTGGAACGGCTCAGCGATGTGCGCACTGTCTATGCCATTGACCTGCCAGGACATGGCGAGTCACCACCGCTCAAAGGCAAGATTACCCCCAGACGTCTCGCAGAGTTGATTATCGAGATCGCCGATGTCCTGGGGTTGGAATCTTTTGACCTGAATGGACATTCGTACAGTGCCAACGTGACTACCCATGTCTCAGTCGGCTGGCCGCAACGCGTCAGCCGCCTCATCCTGACCTGCCCAAGTACCTATCGCAACGAAGGCGAACGCCATCTGGTCACCCAGGTGCATCGCCTCACCGGTTTGTGGGTTATGATGCGGGGTCGCTGGATGAAGCAAATCCCCCAGGTCTCGCAACGCATTGGCAAACTGCTCTTCTATAGCATGTCGCTCAAAGACGAACGGGTGCGGCAAAGTATTGAAGACTTCCTCTTCATGGACCGCCACACCGGTATCCAGCTTCCGCTGAACGCCACCATGCCGCGATACATCGAAACACTGGAAAGCGTCCCCTCACCTACGCTCGTGGTAGGCGCACGACAAGATTCCATCATGCCTGACTATGGACCACCTACCGTTGCTCGTCTCATTCCCGTCAGTCACCTCGAATGGATTGAGAGTTGTGGTCACCTCCCAATGGTTGAACGACCGCAGATGTACAACTACGTGCTGCGCAAGTTCCTGCT
The DNA here is from genome assembly GCA_964346425.1 of uncultured Chloroflexaceae bacterium. GTDB lineage: Bacteria > Chloroflexota > Chloroflexia > Chloroflexales > Chloroflexaceae > JAAUSY01. Next base: position 2,825 of record CAYFVX010000373.1, read on the forward strand.
CGATGAGATATGATGAGGCGACCATGACCATGCATTCTGTAGAGCTTTCAGGAGGAAAGATAGCCTACCGCAAGGCAGGCAACGGTCCCCCCATGCTGCTCTTGCACGGATGGGGCAGCTCTTCACGCTACTGGCAGGGCACCCTGGCAGCATTGGGCACCACGCGAACGCTCTATGCTCCCGACTTACCGGGCTATGGCGAGTCTCCTCCACAACATGCAACCGTCTGCCCGGAAAGTATGGCGCAGTTGGTGATGGATTTTGCGGAGGCCGTGGGGCTAGAATACCCCTTCGATCTCAATGGACACTCATTCAGTGCCGCAGTTTCGGCGCATATTGCCGTTGGCTGGCGCGAGCGCATTCGCCATCTGATATTGACCTGCCCCTGCACCTACCACAACGACATGGAGCGTCGGCTGGTACGCGGCATCCACCATCTTACCGCCCTCTGGATGGCAATGCGCCGTTCCTGGATGGTGGGAAAAATACCGCTCTATCGGTTTGTTGCCCGCTCCTTTTTCTACCGGGTGCCAAAAGATGTTGATCTCTTACGCGCTATCTTCGACGATTTCTTTTGCATGGACCAGGAAACAGCCCTGCAACATGCCCTGAATGCAGCCAACCCTGGCTACAATGAAGTGCTGCAGAGCATCCAGGTTCCTACTATGATCATTGGCTGTCGCCAGGACCGCGTTATGCCTGGCTACGGGCCACCGCTGGTCGCACAGCGTATCCCAACAGGGCAGATGGTCTGGATAGAGCGTTGCGGACATCTGCCGATGGCTGAACGGCCAGAGATTTACCACCGCCTATTACAGGAGTTTCTCACCTATGACAACCAGCGATATTTCTCGCTATCGTGACGATTTCCCGATTACGCACAACTCAAACTTTTTGAGCCATGCCGCCGTCTCACCGCTGAACCGCCGCGCAGCGCAGGCCGTCCAGCACCATATGGAACAGGCTCAGCAGGTCTCATTTATGCAATTGATAGATGATCTGCGTACCCTGTTCAAAGAGACACGGCAGCAAATAGCCACGCTCATCAACGCCCGCAGTCTGGAAGAAATCGTCTTGATGCCCAATACCGCAACGGCCCTGAACACAGCCGCTACCAGCCTGCCGCTGCGGAGCGGCGACAATGTGCTCATCCTGGATGGTGACTACCCGGCGAATGTCTATCCCTGGATGAACCTGGCCTACCGTGGCGTGCTGACCAAAATAGTTCCCCAGGTCAACGGGGGGCTGGATGTAGATGTGCTCGCTCAGCGAATTGACAACCGCACCCGCGCTATCGCGCTGAGCACCGTCATGTTTGCCAGCGGATTCCGCAACGACATTGAAGCCGTCGGAAAACTCTGCAAAGAGCGGGGTATCTTCTTTGTGGTAGATGGTATCCAGTCGCTTGGAGCCTTCCCAATGGATGTGCAGGCATGCAATATAGATTTCCTGGCGGCTGGCTCACAAAAATGGCTGCTTTCCGCACCAGGTAGCGGTTTCCTCTACTGCCGCCAGGAAATGCAAGAGCAGATTGTGCCAGGCTCCTATGTGGGGGCATCCAGCGTCGTGGACGCGATGAACTACCTGGACTACAACCTCACCTATCCGCAGGACGCGACCCGCTTCGACATCGGTACCCCCAACATTATGGGGATTGTGGCTCTCAACGCCACGCTCTCGCTGCTGCAAGAAGTCACGATTGCACGTATCAGTGAGCAGATACAATCACTCGTCAACGTGTCGATCGAAGACCTGCTTCAGCGTGGCTATCAACTGGTAGCCAGCACCGAGCCACAGCACCGCAGCGGTATTGTGGTTGCCAAAGTGCCGGATGCCGAAGCAACATGCAAAGCACTGAACGAACGTGGGGTTATCGTAACACCACGTGGCGGCGGGGTGCGGATTGCGCCCCACTTCTATAACACACAGGATGAAGTCCTGGCGGTCGGTCACCTGCTAGAAACGTTAGCTTCGAGCAGATAATCGCCGCCCTCCAGCGAGATATAGCAGTCCGACCTGATTTGTAAATAAAAACCAGCATTAGCCCTTTCATAAGCCTGATACAATAAGTTTGTTTTACATTTGGACCAGGGCTGCTGTATGTATACCGTCAGATTTGGAAGAACCTTCTATAAGTGATTGAAAACCTCCAACCTCATGGTATAGAGCGTATCTTCACACTCTCGAGAGCAATATGGCTTTGAGTATTAATAGGAACCAACTTTATGGTATAAGGAAATAGCTCAGTCTTGCGAACTCTAGTAAAGAAGTGATAATCACGTTCAAGCGAATCTTGCGGTAATCTGATA
>CAYFVX010000374.1:0-5128 GCA_964346425.1 uncultured Chloroflexaceae bacterium
GTTCCTGAATGGAGGGACAGACAATCAGGGTCAATGGCAACCCCTCAGTTCCCCTCAAAGAGGGAGCAGAGACCGTGGACCAGAGACCGTGGACACGCATCGGACACCTGCTGCAGGTATTGATGCTTCTGAAGCTGAGGAGCAGGAATTTCCCATTCCCATCTGGCTCTATCAGGCACTCTTTTGCTCCGATTTTCCATGTTCGATATTCCCCCCGCTCTCCGTGACTCTGTTGGTAACGTCCGGGCAGGGCCTCGCGCAAAACCACAAAGCCACAAAGGTCCGGAGAGGAGATGGGGTTGACCATCAGAGTTCTCCGTGCCACCGCACCGCCGGCAGAGCAAGCGTTTATGGATGGTATGGTAGATGCTTTCCAGCCGGTCACGGCACGATTTGACGGCATGCAGAACGAAGGAGCCGCGATTACGTGTGCCGCTTTTTCCCTGCCAGTTTCTCCTGAATGACAGAAAGGATACACTATGACTATTTCCCATCTCGAACGCTATCAGGGTGCGCTGCTTGGTCTGGCGACCGGCGATGCAGTGGGCACTACGCTGGAATTTAGCCGCCCCGGCACGTTTTCGCCGATTGATGATATGGTTGGTGGCGGTCCTTTTGGGCTGCGCCCCGGTGAGTGGACCGATGATACTTCGATGGCCCTCTGCCTGGCGGAAAGTCTGGTCGAGCAGGGCGGTTTTGACCCGCGTGACCAGATGGAGCGGTATGTGCGCTGGTGGAAAGAGGGGTATTATTCCGTCACGGGTTCCTGCTTTGATATTGGCCTGACGGTCCGGGGGGCTTTGCAGCACTTTTTGCACACCGGCGATCCCTACGCGGGGCCGACGTCCGCGAACACAGCGGGCAATGGCAGCCTGATGCGCCTCGCATCTGTGCCACTGGCGTATGCCAACTGTTCGCGGGAGGCTATTACGAAGGCGGGTGAGAGTTCCCGCACCACGCACGGGGCGACGACTGCGGTGGATGCCTGCCGCTATTTTGCGGCTCTGCTGGTCGGCGCGGTGCAGGGGGCCAGCAAAGAGGTTTTGCTGAGTGCGCACTATTCGCCTGTTCCCGCTCTCTGGGAGGAGGAGCCGCTGCATCCCGCTATTGCCGAAATCGCGGACGGGTCGTTCACGCAGCGCAATCCGCCGCAGATTGAGGGCACGGGTTATGTCGTGCGGTCGCTGGAGGCCGCGCTGTGGGCGTTCTCTCGCAGTGACAATTTCCGCGATGGTTGCCTGCTGGCGGTCAATCTGGGGGATGATGCCGATACGACCGGCGCGATTTATGGGCAGCTTGCGGGTGCGTACTATGGCGTCAACACTATTCCGGAGGCGTGGCGGGAAACCATTGCTATGCGTGAGCGCATTCTGCATCTGGCCGATGGTCTGGTTACGCTCGCCGGGAGCCTTGCTGCGAAGTAGACGGGAGACGGAAGACGATAGTGGGGGTGTGCGGGAACCTGGTTCCTGCGCACCCCCGGGTAATGAGTTGAACGAACCGCAAAGACGCAAAGGGCGCAAAGTCCGGACATCCGGGCAAAGATTCGGGCAGTTTTTTTCATTCTTCAACCGAACCTGGTATGATACCTGTGAGGAGACCACCGCTGATTTTGCGGTGGTTTTTTGTTGCGTGTTGCAGTACATGCAACAGCCACCTCGCACACTGGATTTGAATGGTATTCAGTCTAGTTGTGAGGTGTACAATGTTTGGCAACAAAGAGGAGAAGACGCGTCGTTTGCTGGAGGAACAGGCGTTGTTGGAACAACACGGTGAGCTATCACCGGCGGAACTGGCGCAGATGCTGCAGGTGCCACGTTCCACGGTGCTGCGTGATCTACCGGTGTTGGATGAGCAGGGGGTTTTTCTGCAGGAGAATGAGCGTGGGCTGTTGAGTTTGTTTTGCAAGAAGTAGGAAGGAAGCGCAACACGTTCCGCAGCAGATTTTCAAATTCGTGCGGCGCGTGTTGCCATTTTTTGGCAAATCGTGTGCTATGCTAGTGTGCAAGACAGAAGAAGGAGGCAATGGTATGAACCGTGCATTTGCAAAATTAGATCGTATCGGGCAGGTGGAGCGGCTTTTGCTGGATAGCCGTGTTCCGCTTGCACAGGCTGAAGTAGCCCGGCGTTGCGGGGTCCATCGCTCGACTATCGGGCGGCTTATTCAGAGCATGATTGATCATGCAATCCCGGTCCGCTATGACGATCAGGGCCACATCTTTATTGAGCGGACGGCCTATGTGAGCAAGGTCTATCTGAAGTTGCACGAGGCTCTGGCGGTTTTTCTGGCCGGACGGTTGCTGGCCCGCTATAGCGATAAGCCAAATGAACATACGATAGCTGCCCTCGAAAAGCTCGGCGTCACGCTACAGGGAATTATGCCTGCGCTGGGAGAGCATATCACCAGCACCAACCAGGCCCTACGCACCCGCCTGCCAAAGCAGAAGAGCGACTATCAGCGCGTATTGGAACGGCTGACGGAAGCCTGGGCAAAGACAACAAAGGTGCGGATGTGGTATCGCGCACTCAATGCGTCGAAGACGTTTCAGCATACCTTCGCACCTTATTTTCTGGAACCTTCTGCGATTGGTTACAGCGTGTATGCTATCGGCTTTGCCGAACCCCCCAACCAGTTGCGCACGCGCAAGCTGGAGCGTATCGAGCGGGTTGAGCTAACCGATGAGCCATTTGATGTGCCGGCTGATTTTGATGCGAACGAGCTGCTGGCAGGTGCGTGGAGCATCTGGTTTGACGAAGAGGATCAACCCACCACCGTCAGGTTGCGCTTCAGTGGTCAGCAGGCAATCCGCCGCATGAATGAGACGACCTGGCATCCCTCGGAGCGCAAGGAACAGGATGGTGAAGGACGGTTGGTCTGGACGGCCGAGATTGATGAGGTGAAAGAGATGCTGCCCTGGATAAGAGGCTGGGGCGCGGATTGCGAGGTGCTGCAGCCAGCGGAGTTGCGGGAGAAGGTGAAGGGAGAACTGCGCCGCCAGGCAGGAATGTACGGTATAACGACGAATTTCGACCAGCAGGCAGGTCCCGACAATGACTTGCTTGGCTCACTTTTTGGAGGATAGGGCAATGACAGAGGTAATGGCAGAAGAACAAACAGGGCAAAAATTTGAACTCCGTCCGTTTCAAAAGCGGGTCTTCAACCATGTTATGGCGGGCAACAGCGTTATTTTGCAGGCTCCCACTGGCGCAGGCAAAACCAGGGCTGCGCTCGCGCCGTTTCTGCAAAATATTGCTGCCAGTGTGGTTGGTGGTGGGGATGCGCTTCCATTGACCTGCCGCTATGCAGTGCCTTTGCGCGTGCTGGCAACGCAGTTTTTTCAAGAGTATCAGTTTTTTGCGCAACGGTTGGATGCCATGCAGGATGCCAGACTACACGAGACCTACAAGGTGTTTGAGCAACAACCTGTGCAGATACAGACCGGTGAACAACCCGATGATCCGCAGTTTGAATCAATGCTGACCTTTTGCACCATAGATCAGTTGCTTGCCAGTGCGCTGGGAGTTCCGTATAGCATTGGGGGGCGGCGTGCCAATATGAATGTCGGGGCGGTGTTTGCCAGCTACCTGGTGTTTGATGAGTTTCATCTGTTTCCGTTGCAACCAAACGGGTATGGCGCACGCACGACCGTGCTCGAATTGCTACGCATGGCACAGCTCAAAACGCGCAGGCCCCTGGTGCCCTTTGTGATGATGACCGCCACCTTCTCCAGCACGCTGCTGGAGAGACTGGCAACCATGCTGGGCGCAACGGTAGAAAAAATAAAGGATGCTGATGAATTAGCTGAGTTGAACGCCGGCCGCACCCGCATCTTCCATGTGCATCCGCATCCGATGGATGCTCGCACTATTCTGGAACGTCATATGAGCAGTTCGCTGGTGGTGTGCAACACGGTGCGGCGTAGCCAGCAGATGTATCTGGAATTGCGTGAACTGGTGTATCGGGCGGGACGGCAGACGCGTGTTTTGCTGTTGCATAGCCGCTTTGCGGATGAAGATAGACGCTGGTTGCAGCAAGAGCTTGAAACCAGCCTGGGCAAAGATTCCTGGGAACAGGCGCAGGAGCGTGATCTTATTGTTGTGGCGACTCAGGTGGTGGAAGTGGGGCTGGATATTTCTGCCGAGTGTTTGCATAGCGAGATTGCCCCTGCGAACAATATTATCCAGCGGGCCGGGCGGTGTGCGCGGTTTCCCGGTTTGCATGGCGAGGTATATCTTTATCCGCTGGCAGAGGATGAGTCCTACCGACCATATGCGCAATCGCTGTGCGAGGCAACGCTGGCAGCATTTGCAGCCTACGATGGGCAACATGTTGGCTTTGCTGAAGAGCAAAAGGTGATTGATGTCGTGCATAGTGACGAAGATAAAGACCTGCTTGATCGGTATGAACGGGAACGTTCAAATATTCGACGCGACATCACCAGAACATTGAGCACAAATAAGCGGGAGAACGCAACTGAACTGATCCGTAATGTGCAGCAACTCCCGATTCTGGTGCATGACGACCCGAACACAGCTATCACCGAACGTCCCTGGCAGTTTCAAAGCTTCGGGATACATCCCGGCGCCCTTGCTGGCGTCTGGGATGTGCTGGATGAGCAATGGGCGCAGCATGGTGAAGATGGGGCGTTTTGTGTCAAGCCTTACCCGCTGGAGCAAGAAGCCGAAGCAGGCGAGCGAATGCAGGTCTATTATAAGTGGGAAAAGGTGACGTCACCAGAGGCGTTGTGGAAAGGCAGGGATGACGAGGTGCGCAAGGCTCGCCACCAAACAGAGAAAACATTACGCGGCGCACTCATGGTTGTGTTGCCACCATTGCTGGCAACCTATGACCAGCCACAGGTGGATGCACAGATACCCACGGCGGAAACCTGGCAACGCGGCATCGGGTTTGTGTTGAACGATGGTAAACTGGATGGCTTTTATAGCTGGCCGGCCACACCCTACCGCAGCGGGATACGCCCGGAGTATCAGGATGGTGCCAAAACACGATCTACTGGTTCGTATGGGTATGAGCAGGAGAGTTATGTCGAGCATGTACGCGGGTTGTTGCATGCCTATCTCTATTCCCGCCTGCGCCAGGAACTTGTGTATCCGTCACGCGTGTGGG
>CAYFVX010000375.1:0-5128 GCA_964346425.1 uncultured Chloroflexaceae bacterium
TTCAGCACACCTCCGAAAAGATGATTGAGCTCTCTAACGGCTGCATCTGCTGCACCTGGAGCAGGTGATAATGCGGGCAACCAGCAAACAACAGGACGACCGCTACCAGAGTGCCGAAGAACTGCTGCACGCATTCTGGCAGGCCGTCGGTGTGGACGACGAAGTGATGGTTGCCGCGTCCGACCATGACCGCCCGACCATGCCCCTGAGCAGACTGCCAGCCCCGGCGACTATCCGGCTGGAACTGCCGCCCTGTCCCTATCGCGGCCTGTTCGCCTTCCGTGCAGAGGACGCGCCGCTCTTCTTCGGGCGTGATGCGGTGATAGATGACCTGGTGCAAGCGGTTGAACAGCAGTCCGCCGTGGTGGTCATCGGGCCGTCGGGTAGCGGGAAATCCTCGGTTGTCGCGGCTGGCCTGCTGCCGCGTTTGCAACAGGCCGCCCACCTGCGGCAGGCGCAGGGTATCGCGTGGAGTATCGCCAGCATGCGCCCGTCCGACCGTCCTTTCCACGCGTTTGCCGCTGCCATGCTGAGCGTGCTGGAGCGTGAGCTGGAGACGGCGGAACGGCTGCGCCGGGTGGAACAGATGGCGCAGGAACTGGCGGATGGCACACAAACCCTGCGCCAGCTTGCCGAACAAGTGGTGCAGCAGCACCCGGACGCGCCATACCTGCTGCTGGTGATAGACCAGTTTGAAGAATTGTATACGCTCTGTCCCGATGCACACCTGCGCCAGCAATTTCTCGATGGGTTGCTGGATGCTATCGCCGCTGGCCCCGCGGGGGCTGCACCATTGACGCTGCTACTGACGCTGCGGGCGGACTTTGTCGGGCAGGTGGTTGCCTATCGCCCGATGGCCGACCTGCTGCATAGCAGCGCATTCATCCTGGGGCCAATGAACCGCAACGAACTGGCGCAAGCCATCGGTCATCCGGCGCAGAAACTCGGCGTGCCATTTGAGGATGGGCTGATCGAGCGTATCCTGGATGAAATCGGCAACGAGCCGGGCACGCTGCCGCTGCTGGAGTTTGCGCTGACGCTGTTGTGGGAGCGGCACGAAAGCGGTATCCTCACCCACGCTGGCTATGAGGCTATCGGGCACGTGGAGGGTGCGCTTGCCCGCTACGCCGACCATGTGTATGACTCGCTCACAGCGGCAGAACAAACCGCCGCGCGGCGCATCATCATCCAACTGGTGCGCCCTGGCGAGGGGACAGAAGACACGCGCCGTGTGGCGACGGTGCAGGAACTTGTGCAGCAAGACCGCGCCGTGGTGCAGCGTCTGGCAGATGCACGGCTGGTGGTGACCGGGCGGGACAGTAGCGGTGTGGAAACCATCGAAGTGGCGCACGAAGCCTTGATACGCGGCTGGCAACGTTTGCAAGAGTGGATGCAGGCAGACCGCGTCTTTCGCGAATGGCAGGAACGGGTGCGGGCAGCCCTGCGGCAGTGGGAAAGGAGCGGTCGTGACGAGGGGGCACTGCTGCGCGGCGCACCGCTGGCCGAAGCCGAAGCCTGGCTGCGCGAGCGGGGTGGGGAAATCAGCCAGCAGGAGCGAGACTATATCGAGACCAGCGGTATGTTGCGCGAGCGCGAGCGGCAACGGGTTATGCGTGGTACCATCGCCGCTGTTATCGTCTTGCTGCTGCTGCTGGCGTTCACCGGCTGGCAGTGGTGGCGGGCTGATGAGAACGCCCAGACTGCCGCCGCCGAAGCCAACCAGCGTGCCACCGTGCAGGCGCAGCAGGCAACCGAGATTGTGCTGCGCCAGACCGCCGAGGCAGCAGCACAGCAAAGGCAACGCGAAGCGGAGCAGCAAGCACAGATTGCCCACTCGCGCCAACTGGCCGCGCAATCTACCAGCCAGTCGCAGGAGCGTGCCGAGCTTGCGCTGCTGCTCGCGCTGCAGGCGGACAATATCGCCAGCACGACCGAAAGCCGCAATCAGGTGCTCGATGGTTTGCGCGAGACACAGCTTGCCGCCACCCTGCGTAACCACACTGCACGGGTGCAGAGTGTGGCATGGCGGGCAGATGACCGCATGCTGGCTTCGGCCTCCGCCGACACGACCATTCGACTCTGGCAGATGGAGCCGGGGCAGGCTCCGGCCGAGGTTGTGCAGTTGCATGGGCATACGTCCTGGGTGAATAGCATCGCGTGGCGGGCGGATGGCGCAATGCTGGCGTCGGCATCGGCAGATGGCACCGTGCGGCTCTGGCAGATAAACGATGGACAGGAGGAAGAGGGGGCCACCGAGGTTGCAGTGCTGGATGCACATACCGACGCGGTCAATAGCATCGCGTGGCGGGCGGATGATCGCATGCTGGCCTCGGCTGGCTGCGGTGCCAGCGATGGCTATACGTGTGTGCAGGGCGAGATTATCCTGTGGCAGGTGGCGGATGATGGGACGGCGGTCGAGATTGCACGTGTGCAGGGACACACGAAGGATGTGACCAGCGTGGCGTGGCAGCCAGCAGGCAGGCTGCTGGCTTCTGCCGCCAGAGATGGCAGTATCCACCTCTGGCAGGTGGCGGAGGGGCAATCGTTGGCGGAAATTGCAACATTGCCAGGTCAGACCGGCTGGGTTTTGAGCGTGGCGTGGCGGGCGGATGGGCGTATGCTGGCAGCAGCATTGGCAGATGGCAGTATCCAGTTGTGGCAGATAGCGGATAATCAACCGCCAGTGGCAGTCGCCACGTTGCAAGGCCACGCGAATACCGTCACGAGCATTGCATGGCAGGCAGCAGGCAACTTGCTGGCGTCGGGGGCATATGATGGCACGGTGCGGGTGTGGCAGGTAGCAGAGGGACAGACGCCCACTGAAATCGCGGTGCTGCAGGGCCATACCGACGCGGTCAATAGTGTGGCATGGCAGGCCGGCGGGCGTATGCTGGCGACCGGCGCAGACGATGACACGGTGCGGCTGTGGCATGTTGTCAGCAGTTCGCCCGCCGAGGTCGCCACGCTGCACGACCACACCGATTGGGTCACGAGCGTGGCGTGGCGACCCGATGGGCGCATGCTGGCGTCTGGTTCAGAAGATGGCACGGTGCGCTTGTGGCAGGTAGCGCAGGGGCGGGATCGGGAGCCATCGCTGGTTGCCGTGCTGCGCGGACACCAGGATGGGGTGCGCAGCATTGCGTGGCGGGCGGATGGGCGCGTGCTGGCGTCGGGCGCAGATGATGGCACCGTGCGGCTCTGGCAGGTGACCGACAATAGGGAACCCACACAGATGGCGGTGTTGCACGGGCATATCTACAGCGTTATGAGCGTGGCGTGGCGACCCGATGGACGCACGCTCGCATCCGGTTCATATGATGGCACGGTGCGCTTGTGGCAGGTCGAGCAAGGACAGGAGCCAGCCGAGATTGCCAGTATGGATAGCCATACCTCGCATGTTTTGAGCGTTGCATGGTCGGCGGATGGGCGCATGCTGGCGTCCGGCTCGTTTATTGGCATCGTGAAAATCTGGCAGATGGCTGCACATAACGATGTGCAGGAAATTGCCAGCCTGCAAAGCCACACGGCCGGCGTCACCAACCTGGCGTGGCAGGCGAATGACCGCATGCTGGCTTCCAGCTCGACTGATGGCACGGTGCGGCTCTGGCAGGGGGCGAATGCACCCCAATCTGCTGAGGCTGCGCTCCTGCATAGCCAGACAGCGGGTATCTTGAGCGTGGCGTGGAGGGCGGATGACCGCATGCTGGCGTCTGCGTCGGATGACAACACGGTACGTATCTGGCAAACACAGGCTGGGACGGAACCGACTGAAATTGCGCGATTGCAGGGCCATACAAACGATGTAACCAGCGTGGCATGGCAACCGGGTGGCACGTTGCTTGCCTCTGGTTCGCGAGATGGGAGCGTGCGGTTGTGGATAGTGGATAGAACAAAATGGAAGGAAAGCGCGTGCCGCGCGGTTGCCCGCAACATGACGTGGCAGGAATGGCACCAATACATCGGCAATGTGCCGTATAGACGGACGTGTAACGACTTTCCCATGCATGCAAGCGTTGTGCCAGAGATAGAAGCCGCGGGCGAGCAACTGGCACGCGCCGGCCACATCATCAGTGCCACGCAGCAGTTCAGCGCAGCTCTGCGGCTGAACCCCACGCTGGTGCTGACACCTGCAACGCGGGCAAAGCAGGCGTATGCGGACGCATTGGTAGCAGAAGGAACGCAACTGGCACGCGCCGGTCATATCATCAGTGCCACGCAGCAGTTGAGCGCAGCCCTGCAGCTAAACCCCACGCTGGTGTTGACGCCAGTGGCGCAGGCAAGGCAGACGTATGCGGCGACGCTGGTAGTGGAAGGAACCCGACTGGTGCGGGAGGGGCATATCATCAGTGCCACCCGTCAGTTTAGCGCAGCCCGTCGGCTGGCTCCTGGGCCTGCCATATCTCCAACCTTGCAGGCAAAACAGCTTGAACTTGTCGTTGTGGGCGAGCAACTGGCACAGGTCGGCCACATTATCAGTGCCACGCAGCAGTTCAGCAAGGCTCTGGCAGTGGCCCCCACGCTGCCCATCTCAGCCGATTCCTGGAACATCCTTTGCTGGTATGGCAGTCTGTGGGAGCACGCGGACGAGGTGCTCTACGCCTGCGAACGGGCGGTGGCGCAGCAACCAGCGCATGGCGGTATTCGTGACAGCCGTGGCATCGCGCGTGCGTTGCTGGGCGATGATGAGGGGGCGGTGGATGATTTCACCTTCTTTGTCACGCATGTTGCCCGCAACCCTTACAACACCAGTGAGAATGAAATCGTTCTGCGCAAACGGTGGATTACCTCGCTACAACGTGGCGAAAACCCCTTCACCAGGGAGATGCTGCGCAAGATGCGTGGGGAGTAGCTGGGGTTTGGGGGGCATCGTGGGGCCATAAGCAGGTGCCCACGCGCAAAGGCGCAAAGAGCGCAAAGGTCCGCACAGGAGATGGGGGTTCCCAACAGAGCCGCGACCGTCAGGGAGCGGACACGGGGGGGAATGGAGAATGGAGAATGGAGAATGGAGAATGGAGAATGGAGAATGCCGGGCAGGGCCTCGCGCAAAGGCGCAAAGAGCGCAAAGGTCCGCACAGGAGATGGGGGTTCCCAACAGAGCCGCGACCGTCAGGGAGCGGACACGGGGGGG
>CAYFVX010000376.1:0-5119 GCA_964346425.1 uncultured Chloroflexaceae bacterium
CCCAGGCAGGGGTTTGGCGGTGCCAAACCCCTGCCTGATAACCAATCCCCCCTTTTTACCATCAGAGTCCAATCGGTCTGGCGGCGAAGCCGCCAGTGAGCAAGCGGTCGTGTATTTGCGCAAAAATACGGAAGCTAACGCTCATTTCCCATTGGGGCGCAGCCTCAAACCTTTTTTTGTGTCGTTTTTTTGCGGCTACGCCGCAAAAAAACGACACAAAAAGACTTTTTTGGAGGTTTGTAACCTTCAATCCCCCGTTTTGTAAAGCGGCAAACCGCTTGACTTTATGCGGGGAGGGGCTGGCGTTGCCAACCCCTCCCCGCTGTCTACCGCTCAATGACCGGCAGATAGACCACGCTGTTGACCTGGATGTTGGCGGTCGTTGTGGCGGTGCCGCCCGGTCCGCTGATAGTCAGCGTGGCAGTATAGATACCGGCCTGCGTATAGGTGTGTGTCGGACTGGACAACCAGCTTTCCGCACCATCGCCAAACGCCCACTGGCTGGTCGTGTAATCACCTGTTGAGCCATTGCTAAAGGTGACGTCCAGTGGTGTGGTTCCCGCTGCCGGTGCCGGTGTCGTGCTGAAGGCTGCCTGCACGGTCGCATAGTCGCTCTGCAGCGGGTAAGATTGCTCATTGACGCCCGGCAGTGCCTGATAGGTGGCCGACGGGTCGTTTTCACCACTGAAACCCTGGAAGCCACCGGCGGAACTTTGCAAACCACGCAGGGCGTCCTGCGGCGTATATACCGTCAGGCCGTTGCTCCCCTGCTCGTCACGCATGGACCAGTCAATACTTTGCGGGTCTCCACCAGCCGCCAGGATACCCTGGATAGCGTAGGCGGTTGAATTGGCAGAGGTATCACTGTACTGCTGGTTGTAGCCCCAGCCGCCCTGGTTGTTTTGCGTGGCTCGCAGGTAAGTCAGGCTGTCGTCTATCACGCCATTGGCACTCAAGGCGGTATCATCGCCTGTCACACCGGCGGCCACCAGAGCTTGCAGCACGAGACCCGTCGAGTCCGTATCCGCTCCCATCCCCGCACTAAATTCCCAGCCGCCATGGTCAAGTTGCAAACTCTTGAGATATTCGACAGCGTTGGCCGGGATGTCCGCACCGGCACCTTTGAGCGCAATGATTGCCCATGCCTGGTCCCATGTGGTGCTACCATACGCGCCGCTGGTCTGGTCGTAAAAGCTCTGAAGGGTTTCAATCAGGTTCATGCCGCCAAAGTTTTGCGGGTCTTCATCTATCGGCAGCAGGCAGGCGATGAACTTGCCCGTGTTGCTGGCACCTGTCGCGTAGCTGCTGGCTTGTTCGCTCAGGTAGTCGGTCATTGCCTGCGCATTTACCCCGTCCTCTTTGTTTGTCGCTGCCAGCGCGAGGCATGCATCCACCGTGGCCCCTGGATTGTAGCCATCAAAGCTACCATCTGCTTGCTGCTGGCCGGCCATCCATTGCGTGCCCTTGCGAATAACCACATCGCGACTGCTGTAGGGGAATGGCTTGCCGAGCAGGGCGGGTATGGCCTGCTGCGTTGCCATCAGGTTGGAGCCTTCGCTGCCTTGCTGCCATTTGAAACTGCCGTCCGTCTGTTGCAACGCAAGCACGAAACTCACCGGTTGCGTTGTCGTGAGGCCGCTGGTTTTCCAGAATTCATCCGTGGGGTCTTCACCTACAGCTATCAATGCCTGGATAGCATAGGCTGTCGAGTTCACATTGGGTTGCGGATCCGGGTTTTGCGCGGTAGGCGAATCGGCAAAGCCGCCATTGTCGCGCTGCTGATTGTGCAGATAAATCACAGCATTGCTGATAACAGGCGCATCAGGCGATTCACCCGCCGCAATCAGAGCTTGCAGGGCCAGACCAGTGCTATCAATATGCGCATAGTCCATCTGCGGACCATAGTTCCAATAGCCGTCGTTGGTTACCTGTTCTTTCAAGAAGGTAACGGCCGCCGGTGGCACGCTCTCGCCAACTGCGACATACGCCAGCATGCACCAGGCCTGGTCCCAGTTGGTGCCAGCCGCCAGATTGCCCTCGGCATCTTTGCCAAACGCGCCGGTCGTTTCATCATAGTAGCTCTGGGTAATGGAGACCAGATCGAGACCATCAAAGTTGCGTGGGTCACGGCCAGCAGCCGCAACGCCAGCAGTCAATTTGCACGCTTTGGCCGCAGTTTCATGGGCATACGCTTCGCTATAGGTGCGCACATATTCGAGCAGCGAATTGCCGACGCTGCTGCGCCAGGTGTCGGCATCCTGGTTGGCAGCTCCGATTGCCAATAGCGTATCAATGCTGCTGCCCACATTGTTGCTAAAGCCAGGATAGCTCCCGTCTGCCTGCTGCTGCGTGCGGAGCCATGCCAGTGCCTCGGTGGTTGCCTGGATTTCCGGGCGGGTTGCCAGCGATGGTGGCGGAACCAGCGGTTCATCCTTACCTGTTTCTACCGTGATGTATGCACCTTTTGTCGCTGTGTCTATGCCACCGGTGCCGCTGACGGTCAGCGTGACGGTGTAGGTGCCAGCAGCGGTATACCCATGCGTCGGGCTTATCGCCTGGCTGGTCTGTCCATCGCCAAAATTCCACACGCTTTGCTCGTAGTCACCTGTCGAAAGGTTGTTGAAGGTGACGGTAAGCGGCGCAGTGCCCGAACGGACGGCTGCGCTGAACGCGGCCGTAGCGGGTGCATGGACACGGATGTAGTTGGGACGCGTTAGAATATCTGTGGCGTTGGTTTTGCCGCTACGCAACGTGACGGTGTAGACACCGGGTGTGAAATACGTATGCTTTGCCGTTGTGCCAGACGTGTTGCCCGTGTCATCACCAAAGTTCCAGGTGCTCTTCTCTTGCACCCGTGAGGTGTTGGTAAACGCGACGGTGAAGGGCGCGATGCCTTCCACCGCTGAGACGATAAAGTTGACCGGCATGGCCGGCAAGGGACAGGCTGCCAATCCTGGGATTGCCTGATAGGTCGCGCCCGCGTCGTTATTGCCGCTATAGCCTTTGAAGCCACCCTGCCAGTGTTGCAGCTCCATCAATGCATCCAGCGGCGAGTTCAAGGTCAGGCTGGTGGGGCTGGTGTTCGTCCATGCCGTGTCGCGTGGGTGCTGGTCGTAGGCAGCCAGAGCTTGCAGCGCAAAAGCGGTTGAACTGGAACTGGTGGCCGGATAATCGCTACTGAAGCCCCAGCCAGCTTCGTGGTTCTGGGTGGCTTTGAGATAATCCAGCCCGTGCGTCACACTGCGCTCATTTTCCCCGATGCCGGTGGCGGCCAGTGTTTGCAGAGCCAGCGCGGTTCCATCAACTGAACCCCAGCCACCATCAGCTTCTTGCATGGTTTGCAGATAGGTGATGCTCGCTGGCGGGAGTGGTGCGCCAGCCGCCAGCATGCCGAGCATACTCCAGCTCTGGTCCCAGACACTGCCGGTGCCGTATGCGCCGCTGGTGAGGCTATATTCCTGCGTCATGCTGATGACCAGGTTCATGCCCTGGATATCCCGCGGGTAGCCACCAGCAATGACGATACCGGTTGCCATTTTGCCAGCCGCGGATGCTGAGGTTGCGGCATAGGCGGCGGCTTCGCTGCTGAAATAGTCCAGCGGCAGTTTCGCGTAGGTGCCGGCTGTGCGCAAGTCATTCTCGCTGCAGGCGAGAGCCAGCACCGCATCAATGGATGCACCCGGTTTCCAGCCGCTAAAGCTACCCGTGCTGCCGTTGTAGTTATGCTGGACCCAGCCAATTCCCTTGTCCAGCGCAATGGTCTGGCTGCGGTAGGGGAATGGTCGGCCAACCAGACCGGGGATAGCCTGACTGGTGGCAATAGTGCCGAAGCCGTCATTACCTTGCTGGTAGTATATTTGTCCATCTGGCTGTTGCAGGCTGAGCAAGAAGCTGATGGGGGTGCTGGTGCCCTTTGTCCAGGTATCGCTCAAGGGGTCTTCGCCAGCCGCGATGAGGGCCTGCACTACCAGTGCGGTTGAACTGGCTTCGCCTGCGGTTGCAAAGGCCGCGGAGTAGCCAAAGCCACCATCGTCAAATTGCAAACTTTGCAAGAACGTCAGGCCATCGCGGATGGTTGCTGAGGCGGGGTCTTCGCCAGCCGCGATGAGGGCTTGAATAGCCATTGCCGTCGTGTTCGAGTCGCTCCCGCTTGCCCAGGGTGCTGATGGGTCGGCCATCCATCCACCGTCGCTTTCCTGCCGTGCTTTCAGCACTTCGACGGCTTTCGACGGGATGGGTTCGACTGCCGCATCCAGCCCCAGAATGCAGAGCGATTGCGCGGTGTTGTCAGTTCCGACATCAAAGGTACCGGTCGTGGTGATGTAGCGACCGGTCATGCTGTAGACGAGATTGATACCGTGGAAGTCGCGCGGGTCCAGCCCGGCTGCGCTCACGCCCAATGCCAGCTTGCACGCCTGCGCAGCCCCCTGGCTGGCATACGTATTGCCTTCGGCTTGCAGGTAGTCAAGCGGGGTATTGCCTGCGTTGCTGACCGGCAGGTCATGCTCGTTGGCTGCGGCATAGGCGAGGAGACTATCAATGGTCGCTCCGACACTATCGCCAGAGCTGCCATTGTCATTTTGCTGGCTGGCGAGCCAGTCCAGCGCACTGGTGACGGATTGCAACCGCGTTTGCTGGATGGGCGACAGCTCTTGCGCGGACAGGGTGGTGGTGTTGCTTGTTTCAGGCAGCGCAGCCGGGTGGTTACCGCTACCTGACCTGGGCGTAGCCAGCGTGGATGCTGGTTGCTGTATGGCAAAGAGAGCGAGTGTTGCCAGAAACAGGATACTCAATCCGACCGAAAGCGCGAATGACCAGTGGTTTTTCATGCACCAGGACTCCTTTTGTGTTGTTGATACCATTTCGGACAATGATTTTTACCACAGAGGGACACAGATGAACACAGATAGCTTCACTTGTCCCTGCTCCGTGTCTCCGTGTCTTTGTGGTAAGGATGAACGCCCCCCTTCCCCCGTTCCCTTCCCCCACAAGGACTCTGATGGTAACGTCCGCCCAACTCCTGGGAGCGCATGGGTTGGGCACCGCCAAACCCCTACCTGTGGCGGGTTTGGCACCGCCAAACCCCTACCTGATAACCAATCCCCCCTTTCCCATCAGA
>CAYFVX010000377.1:0-5110 GCA_964346425.1 uncultured Chloroflexaceae bacterium
CCTTCGATTGAGAAGGCCGTGCAGGTCGAAGCAGGAATTTCAGAACTGGACAAAGGGTACTTTCGAGTACATTTGAACACAAAGAAAGTAGCAGAAAGGTATGCAGTATCCAGACCGCCAACTGACGGCAGAGGCTCCCCATCATCGTGAAACGAGATATGCGACATTGTTGAATGTGCTGCCAGATGTGATGTTTTTGCTGGAGCGCAATGGCATTATTCTGGAGCATACGGCTGGCAAGGAAGTTGGCATGCGCATGCAGTTGAATGAGTTTGCGGGCGAGCATGTGGAGGCGGTGCTGCCGCCACAAGTTGCGCAGCAGGCGGTTGCAGCCATCCAGCAGGCTCTCGATAGCGGCGCTATGCAGACGTTTGAATATCAATTGCTGCTCGATGATATGCTGTATGATTATGAGGCACGCGTGGTGGTCAGTGGGGTAGATGAAGTGCTTGCTATCGTCCGTGATATTAGCGAGCGCAAAAAAGCGGAGCGGCTCAAAAATGAATTTGTTTCTATTGTCAGCCACGAATTGCGTACTCCGCTGACATCCATCCGTGGTTCGCTGGGATTGATTGCCGGTGCGATGGCGCAGGAATTGCCGCCGAAAGTGCGCTCAATGGTAGATATTGCGCATAAAAATAGCGAACGGTTGGTCTCGCTAGTCAATGATATTCTCGACATTGATAAAATCGAATCGGGCAAAATGGTTTTCAATTGGAAGCCTGTCGGGTTTCTTGCTATTGTGGAACAGTCTATTGAAGCGAATCGTGCTTATGCAGAGCACTTTGATGTCACTTTTGTGTTGCAGACGGATTTGCAAGATGTCAAGGTGTATGCTGATGGGGAGCGGTTGATGCAGGTGCTGGCAAACTTGCTTTCCAATGCGGTCAAGTTTTCGCCGGCGGGCAGTGAGGTGCAGGTGGCGGTGACGCGTTGCGGCGACAATATACGGGTTACGGTGACCGATACAGGGCCGGGCATTCCGGAAGAGTTCCACGGGCGCATCTTTCAAAAATTCGCGCAGGCGGACTCCTCGGATACGCGCCAGAAGGGGGGCAGCGGGCTGGGGTTAAGCATTAGCAAGGCGATCATTGAGCGGCATAATGGACGCATCGGCTTTGACACCATGCCGAATGAAGGCACGACTTTTTTCTTTGAGGTGCCAGAACTGGTTGAACAGGATGTTGCTTATAGTACACTGCAACATAAGCCGCGCATTCTTATCTGTGAAGATACCCCCGACCTTGCCAGTATGCTCAGTATTATGTTAAACTATAATGGATTCAGTACGGACATAGCCTATAACACAACCCAGGCGAAGCAATTTCTGGCAAACAACCAGTATGCTGCTATGACACTTGACCTGGTGATGCCCGGTCAGGGGGGGATTGATTTTATTCGCGAACTGCGCTCGCAGGAACGCACGCGCCATCTGCCGATTGTGGTGGTTTCTGCTATCGCGCAGGAAGGTCGGCAAGAGCTTGAGGGGGGGGCGTTTGAAATTGCCGACTGGCTGGACAAGACAATAGATCATGAGCGATTAACCAGAGCCATACGGCATGCCATTGCACATCGTCCGCTCGGTAAGCCACGGGTTTTGCATGTTGAGGATGATGCGGATGTGGTTGAGGTTGTCGCAACCATCTTGCAAGAGATTGCGGTAACCACGCATGCAAGGAGTGTGCAGGAGGCGGTGCAGAAACTTGAGCATGAGCCAGTTGACTTGATTATCCTGGACCTGGGATTACCGGATGGTTCAGGGTTGGGTATCTTACCGATGTTGCGTGACCCTTCACGCAAGCCTATCCCGGTGATGATTTTCTCGGCGGAGGAGGTGGATAGTGAGACGGCGCATAAAGTTACGGCTGCGCTGGTCAAGTCGCGCACGTCCAATCAGGATTTGCTGGAAACTATCAAGGCATTGATTGGGACAGAAGCGGAAGGTGATTAACCCGCCTCTGGTCTACCGTCTCTGGTCTACGGTTTCCCAAGTCCCCGTGCCCCTGGTCATCTGGAAGCACGGGGATTTATCACCTTGAGGGGGCATCCCCCTCAATGGGTGTCACTTGTGGGTGTGTGAGGGAACCAGGTTCCCTCACGCTCCCCATTCTGGTGGGGTTTATTGTTTTTTCGACTTCGTCGAAAAAACAATAAACCCCACGGCAAAGCCCTGGCACGCGGCTGCGTGCGTTTTTTGCCGTGCGCAAGCAGCACACCAAACAGGTAACACCTGTTGCGGGGGGCATCCCCCTCAATGGGTAGACTTTTTTAACCGCTTTGCAAAGCGGTCGAGAGATACCGTAGCAGCGGCTTGGAGACTCTGTTGGTCCATGTGGTTTGGGTGATAAGGTAGGGGTTTGGCGGTGCCAAACCCCTGCCTGGGGCAGGCGAGACGCTTTCGCTTCCAGGAATTGGATAGACGTTACCAACAGAGTCTTGGAGCCGCTGGATCTCCCGCCAGGAAATGCTTCCACCGGGCAGCAGCCGAGTGGGTTTTGCCGCGAAAGAGACGGACATACGGGCAGACCCCGCGGTTAAAAACCGCGGCTACGATCCCCAACAGGGTTCTTGCCTGGGAAAAAATTCTACCCATGTGAGATGATACATGTGGGTGTGTGCGGGAATAAGATTCCGTCACGCTCCCCTTTGGAGTTGGGGTTGTCGTTGTTTCGGCGACGCCGAAAAACGACAACCCGGACGTGGAGATAAGCAGAAGAAGAACACTATGCAACACACAGAATTGCAACGTATTTTATTTGTTGAGGACGATGACGATATCCAGGCAGTGGCACAACTGGCTCTTGAGGATGTGGGCGGCTTTGTTGTCAAAGTCTGTAGTTCTGGCGAAGAAGCCATCAAAACGGCGGCCTCTTTTGCGCCCGACCTTATCTTGCTCGATATGATGATGCCCGGCATGAATGGAACGGATACGTTGCAGGCACTACGGGATCAGCCCGACCTGGCGCATGTGCCGGCTATTTTTATGACTGCGAAGGTGCAGACGCATGAGGTTGACCTGTACAAACAGAAAGGTGCGCTGGATGTTATTGCCAAACCCTTTGACCCCATGACCCTTTCATCGCAAATCCAGACCATATGGGAGCAGTATAACTATGAGCGAGGCAACAGATAGCACATTTCGTCAAAAATTGCAGGCATTGCAGCAAAAATATCTGCAACGGCTGACCGACAGGATTGCGGAAATTGAGGAAACCTGGCGAATTTTTCTGTGTGAGGGGGAATCCTATGAAACGTTCCGCACCTTTCATCGGCTGGTGCATGGTGTGGCCGGTGCCAGTGCTACCCACGGTATGTTTGAGGTGAGTGAGGTAGCTCGCAGGCTGGAAGTTTTTGTGCAGGAATTGCTGGAAAGCAACACTCCCTGCACTGTTGAACACCGCCTGCACATCAGTGCATTGCTCTATGAGTTGCATGCGGTTGTTGCAAGTAATACGGTCAACAATACGCAATCCCTGAGCGGTTCGGCAGAGCTGCCTGCTGCGGCTGCTGATCTCCGTCGCGCGGACCATTCCCCCCAACCCCATACACCCCAACCGGCTGCGCCCCAGCCAGCAACACCCCCGGCGCAGGATGATGGCAAAGGGTATACTGCGCCCACTATCGTGACGCCGCACGAGACGCAACGCTGGTCGGTCGCCAGTCACACAGTGTTGTCGGGGAAAGAAAACCGGCTCATTTTTCTGGTTGAGGATGATGAAGAGCTGGCGCAGGATATAGCTCTGCAAATCAGTCACTTCGGCTATACGGTTTACATTTTTGCGGGATTGGAGGAGTTGAAAAGAGAAATCGAGAGGTATCAACCCGCCGCTATTCTTATGGATGTGGTCTTTCCAGAAGGCAATCTGGCTGGTGTGGAGATGGTGCAGCAAATCAATGAACGGTATGGGTACCGTATCCCCGTGGTATTTATGTCTGCGCGGGATGATGTGACCGCGCGTTTGCAGGTGGTGCGGGCTGGAGGCAAGGCGTATTTTGTCAAGCCAGTCAACATTCCTGCACTGATTGACCGTCTGGATGAGCTGACGACCCGCAATCAGCCAGAACCCTATCGCATCCTTATTATAGATGATGATCCCTCGGTTGCGGATTTTTACCGGCTGGTGCTTGAGCAGCATGGCATGATCGTCGCAGTGGTCAATAATCCGCTGGATATCATGTATCCGCTGCTCGATTTCCGCCCGGACCTTATATTAATGGATATGTATATGCCGCAATGTACCGGGCGTGAACTGGCTTCGGTTATTCGCCAGCAGGAAACCTATGTGGGTATTCCGATTGTCTTTCTTTCGACTGAGACGGATATCGAAAAGCAATTGACGGCTATGCATGAGGGGCGTGGCGATGATTTTTTGACCAAGTCTATTCAGCCGACGCATCTGATTTCGGTGGTCAAAAACCGCGCCCATCGGTCGCGGGTGCTCAGGGACTCTATGGTGCGCGACAGTCTGACTGGTCTGTTCAATCATACGACTACCAAACAATATTTGCAGCGTGAGGTGTTATTTGCCAGGCGCAGGAAGACTGCTCTGTCGTTTGCTATGATTGACCTGGACCATTTCAAGAAGATCAATGATACGTATGGGCATCCCACCGGTGACCGGGTGCTCAAAAGCCTTGCGCGGGTCTTGCAGCAACGGTTGCGCCGGACGGATATTATTGGGCGGTATGGTGGCGAGGAATTTGCGGTGATGTTGCCAGATACGGATGGCTCCAAAGCGGCCGGGGTATTGGATGAAATTCGCCAGGATTTTTCGCAGGTGCGCCAGCGCAGCGAGCAGGATGAGTTTCATGTGACGTTCAGTTGCGGCATTGCGGATTTTCCCAGGTATCAAGATGCAGCTATCATCAACAAGATTGCTGACGAAGCCCTGTATCAGGCCAAACACCAGGGCCGCAACCGCGTGGTGCTGGCGGCAAGGTAATGGAGAATGGAGAATGGAGAATGGAGAATGGTCCGGGCAGCCAAACGCAGAGACGCAGAGACGCAGAGGGGGTAATAATGGAGAGGTTCATGCGCTGTCGCGCTCCCTATTCGTGGACTCTGATGGTAAAGGGGGGATTGGTTATCAGGTAGGGGTTTGGCGGTGCC
>CAYFVX010000378.1:0-5079 GCA_964346425.1 uncultured Chloroflexaceae bacterium
CACTGCAAAGCCGTGGCACGCGGCTCCATGCTTTTTTTGCCGTGCGCAAGCAGCATACAAAACAGGTGAAACCTGTTGAGGGGGGGCGAGCGTGGATACGGCTCAATTTCGGCAAGAACAAACGCAATGTTGTCCTAAGCGATTTGCCGCTTTGCAAAGCGGGGTATTGGGGGACGCAGTTCCCCAAAAAGGAAACAAAACCAATGCAACAACAGGTACCGCTACGCGAAATGCTCAACCAGAGCATCCAGATTTTTACCCATCCGCATGAACGCACCTTCCAGCGGTATAGCTTGCGCGGTAACCGTATGGATGCCGCCATCTATGTGGGGCTGGTTGCCTTCCTGACGGGCCTCTTCTCTATGCTGGCAAGCCCGATGCGCCTGGGCGTGATGGATATTGTGATGGATGTTATCATCACGCTGCTTGGCTTCTTCTTCTTTGCAGCCGTCGTCTGGTATGTGGGTAACTCTCAAGGTGGGCGCGGCAGCTTTGAAGAAATCGTCTACACCTTTGCCCTCTTTCACGCCCCCATCACGCTGGTGTTCTGGCTCCTGGAGCGGCTTCTCCCTGCTTTGCCCGCAGGAACCGCCATCCTCCCCTGGTTGAGCATCATCAATCTGCTGCTCGAAGCCTTCTTCACCTATCTGGCGGTACAGGCCAGTATGCGCTTTCAGAAACGCACCACAGCTCTCATTACGATGGGCGTAGCGGTGCTGATACTCTGGCTTATCAGCGTTATTTTGCCATAGGAGCATGTTTGAATATGCTGCCTTCTTCTTCGCGCAATATCAGAAAAGTGGTTGTGCCGGTTCTTGCCGGCATTGTCCTGCTCTTTCTCGTGCTTTTGCTGACCGCACACCCGGCCCCTGAGCATCCCTTCTTTGCGCATACGGAGCAGCGTCCGCTGGTGATTGCGCACCGCGGTGGGCGCGGACTCTGGCCCGAAGAAACGATGTATGCATTTTCGCAGGCGGTAGAGCTGGGCGTGGATGTGCTGGAAATGGATGTCTACAGCTCTTCCGATGGCGTGCTGGTGCTCATGCACAATGAAACAGTGAACGCCACCACCAATGGCAGCGGCAAGGTCTATCAACTCACGCTGGAAGAACTTAAAGCACTGGATGCGGGCTATTACTGGACCGACGATGGCGGGCAGAGTTGTCCCTACCGTGGGCAGGGTATCCAGGTGGCAACGCTAGATGAAGTATTCACTGCCTTCCCGGATATGCTGTTCAACATTGAAATCAAGCAGTTGAAACCGCCGATTGCGCAACCCCTCTGTACGCTCATCCGTGAGCATGGGCTGCAAGACCGTGTGCTGGTTGCCTCATTCTATCCGCAGGTGATGCAGGAGTTTCGGCAAACCTGCTCCGAGGTCGTGGTATCAGGGGTGAAAAATGAAATCCAGCTCTTTTTTGCCGCCAGCAAACTCTTTCTGGAGTCAGCATTCACGCCCTCCTCCCACGCCTACCAGGTGCCAGAATATCACGACAATATTCACCTGGTCACGGCTGGCTTTGTGCATGCTGCGCACAACCGCAACGTGGAAGTCCACGTCTGGACCGTCAACGACAAAGAAGATATGCTCCGTCT
Source organism: uncultured Chloroflexaceae bacterium (assembly GCA_964346425.1). GTDB lineage: Bacteria > Chloroflexota > Chloroflexia > Chloroflexales > Chloroflexaceae > JAAUSY01. Next base: position 1,597 of record CAYFVX010000378.1, read on the forward strand.
GACCAGACTGGGTGTAGACGGCATTATCACCGACTACCCCGACCGTTTGCTGGAGGTGTTGGGCCGGGGGGTTCAGGGTTCAGGGTTCAGGGGATTGGAAGAATCGTATCCTAGACCGCAGACCGCAGACCGCAGACCGCAGACCGCAGACACCAGACCCCAGACCCGGCCCACCGGCACCACCATCGCGTCATCCGCTATCACCACGCCCGGCGGGAGATGGGCGGGTTGCGCAATGGGCACTCGTGCGAACGTCTCGCTATCGTACAGCCCGATGCGCAAGAATACCTGTTCTGGCAATATTTCTGCTGGCCGGGGGATTGTATGGAAGGTGATGAACCGGTCGTCTGCTTGCCATTCCTGCGAGGGATAGCTGATTGTATCGTGCTGCCCCAGCATCGCCCCTTGCGCATCCACCAGATGCACAAAGACGCGCAGGTTTGCTTGCGTGGCGTGCTGTACGCGCCAGAAGAGCGTCACCGGCAGGGTATGCTCCTGTGGCTCCTCTACCGTCAACCCCTCAAAGACAGCGGCATCAATGGTCACCGTCAACGCCTGCTGCGGAGCAATAGCCACAGGGTCAGGCTTCTCCATCTCTAGCAGCGTGTAGGCATATTGCCCATGCGCATTGAGCACATTGTTGCCACCAGCCCCGCTGACAAACGGCTGAGTACGGGAGTCGGTAGGCGTCGCCGGCGAGATATAGTAGCGACTTTGTTCGCTACTGCGGGGGAGCGGCAAGCCATACCGCGCATCAAACCAGCCAGCCTGGGTAGTACGCGGCGCAAGGTAGAGATAGGTGGGGTGGCGGTAGTATTCCTCGGAAATAAACACCTCCCGTTCCGGCGGCTCCTGCGCAATCGCCAGGGCTGCATCGCTGGCATAGCCCATAAAATCATAATAGCCGGCCGGTCGCGCTGCCCACTGCACAAAATACTGCTGCCAACTTGCCCATGTTGCCAACACGAGTACTATCCCGCCGACAATCGGCGCAAAACGTGCTGCGGAAAACGGAAACCTTGCGGACTTCGGAACTGTCTGCCCTTCTCCCTTCTCCCTTCTCCCTTCTCCCTTGCCAAAGGGCAACGCCCAGAGCAGCATGGTCGGTGGGGCCGCTCCGATGGTGCGCAAAAAGTGTGGACTGTCACGCGAGAGGATGCCCGGCACGACCAGCACCAGCCACCAGAGCAACAGCAACGCCATCGCCGGTTCACGGCTCCGCCACACCGCCAGCCCCAGGCCAATGTAAAAGAGCCAGCCAGCCACCAGTGGCAGGGCTGGTGCATAAGGCAGATTGAAAAAGCCCAGCGGATCGCCGCGCACACCAACCATAGCCAGCGTCGCCCAGGCATGCGATGCAACCTGCGCCACGCACTGGGTGCTCGAAAGCGCAGGACATGCCCCGATTTGCTCCAGTCGCTCACTCCAATCTTCGGGATGGTGAAAAAAGTGCAGCAAGAGTGGTGTTGCCAGCAGAGTCGCCAGCAGCAGCATCCCCGCCAGACCGCGCCAGCAACGCAGCAAAAGCTGGCGGTGCCACAGCAGCAGGTAGCCAATGAACAGCAGCACCAGCAACGGCACGATGCGGGCGGAAGTGTAGGTATAGGCCGTCAGGCCAAGCAGCACCCCCGCCCCCAACCAGTCACGCCCCATGTTCTGCTGCAACCCGCGCAGCAGCAGCCATGCCCACACCGTCAGCAGCAGCGACAGCAGACTGGCGCGGAAGCCGATGCGGTTGATATGCAGCAGCCAGGGAGCCACCGCCGTCATACCAGCCGCCAGCAGCCCCCCCCATGTGCTACCCAATGCACGACGACCGAGCAGAAACACCGCTGGCACCAGCGCAACACCGGCCAGCGCAGCCGGTAGCCGAACGGCAAAGATAGTCTGCCCAAACAGCGTGATGCTCAGCGCGACCAGATACATAAAGCCCGCTTCTTTGCCGGTATAGTCAGAGAAGAAGACGGGAAATGCGCCGTGCAGAATATCCAGCGCAAGCATACCATTCGAGGCTTCATCGTGGTGCAGCCCGACCGGCAGGGAGCCGAGATGGAAGAGGCGCAGGAATGCAGCCAGCAGCGTCAGCGCAAGCAGCAGAAGTAACGGATACATTGATCGGAATCGGGTCGTCATATGGTTATGAATAGGTGAGAGAACGGGTGCGTTAGAGCACATTGCAGCCGCTCATCGCTCATCACTCATCACCCATCACTGGTATCTCCCCCGCTGCTACACAAACTCCGCAAACACACGGTTGCCAAACATCCGCCCATGCGCAGTGAGCCGCACGGCAGAGTCGGTAGACACAATCAACCCCTGTTCCGCCAGTCGTGTCAGTCGCTCACCATACACCCTTTCCATAGCAACCCCACAGCGAGCGTGGAAATGGTCTCTCTCCACACCAGCATGCAAGCGCAAACCCATAAACATCGTCTCGGCGCACAGGTCATCAATGGTGAGCGGGATGACCTCTGCCAGCGGACGCTGTCCCTGCTGCACCAGCCTGATATACTGCGCTATCTCGCTGACATTGGCGTAACGTTGCGGATAGATATGCCCATGCGCCCCGGCTCCCGCCGCCAGGTAGTCATCATTATACCAGTATGCCAGATTGTGCTGACACACCGCCGCGGTTCCATGCTCTTGTCCGGACCTTTGCGTTCTTTGCGCCTTTGCGTGAGACTCTGCCCGGACGTTCCCAACAGCGTCGTCCTGTTTTGCCCAGTTGCTAATCTCGTAGTGCTGATAGCCGGCCTGCGCAAGCTGCTGCATAGCGTGCTCATACATGCTTGCTGTGGCGTCCTCATCCGGCAGGCATGGCAGGGTGTTCCCACTGCCCATCATGACCTGCGCATACAGTGGCGTTTCGGGTTCCAGAATGAGCGAATAGAGCGACACATGGTCGGGGTTCCAGGTGAGCAACGTTTGCAGGTCGCTCGCCCATTGCTCGCTGGTCTGCCCCGGCAAGCCATATATCATATCCACGCCCAGGTTGGTAAAACCGGCGCGACGGGCGTCGGCAAAACTACGGGCCGCCTCTTCAGCCGTGTGGATACGGCCCAGCGTGTGCAAAGTCGGGTTGTGCAAGCTCTGCACCCCCATACTCAGACGGTTGATCCCCGATGCACGCAGGTCGCGCAGGTAGGAGAGCGCATCACGCTCATGGCCGGCTGCCCCCATCAACGTACCGGGATTGGCTTCCATCGTTATCTCAGCCCCATCCAACGGCACAAGCTGTGCAGCCGCATCCAGCACCCGTTCAACCTGCGCAGGATGCAACAGGCTCGGCGTGCCACCACCGAAAAAGAGCGAGGGGCGGAGGGTGGGCGTGGCATACAGGCGGCTGGCTGGCGGCAGCATAGATAGCTCGCTGCAAAGTGCCTGCACATAGGCTTCTAGCCACTCCTCCTGGCCGGCATAGGACACATAATCGCAGTAGCTACACCGCCTGCGACAGAATGGAATATGGAGATAGAGATGCAC
>CAYFVX010000379.1:0-5078 GCA_964346425.1 uncultured Chloroflexaceae bacterium
ATGTCGCCGGGGGCGGGCAGCCAGGCGATAGATGGCGGGGTTGCAACGAATTGTCCGGCGACAGACCAGCGTGGGGTTGCACGGCCTGTTGATGGTGATGGTGATGGCAACGCGCTCTGTGATAGTGGCGCGGTGGAGGCCGGTCAGCAGCCACCACCGGCTGACAATGTGGTGGGCGAGGGGACACCAGCCAGTTGTACCGAGGAAGCCTTGCGAGCCGCTGTAACTCGGAGCGGCACGATTACCTTCAACTGTGGTGAGGCACATCATACCATACCGGTCAGTGATGATGTGGTGGTTGCCAATGATACGATTATAGATGGTGGGGGAAGTGAGCAGGGTGGTCGCATTACGCTCAGTGGTGGAGATGCTACCCGTGTCTTGTTCGTGGAAGCCGGGGTATCGCTGACACTCCGCAACCTGACGATTGCCAATGGGAAAGAGCCGGCTCCAGATGGCGAAGGCGGTGGTGTTTTTGGCAATGACCGCAATACGCTGACGATTGTCAATTGTATTTTCAGCAACAATGATGGCACAGGGGGGAGTAGTGTGGATGGCGGAGGAGCTCTTTTCTCTGGAAGTTTCTCAACCCTGGTTATTTCCAGGACCATGTTTCAACATAATCGGGGTATCAATGGGGGCGCGATCAATAACTTACTTTCCAGTTTGACCATCAGTGACTCCACGTTCCAGGGCAACGAATCGCTGCTGGCTGGTAGTGTGGACAACGGACATGGCGGTGGGGCAATATATATTGATGGGGCAAGCGATAATGGAGATACTTCCAGCGGCGGACGGGTCACGATACGCGGTTCGACCTTCCGCAATAATAGCACGGATGGTCAGGGGGGAGCAGTGTTCTCCTGGCTCTATCCTCCTGATGATGTGGTTATTGAAGGATCAACGTTTGTTGGTAATAGTGCTTTTGCTAATCGAGATGGTCAGGCGGCACTTGGTGGGGCTTTGTATCACGGCAATGGACCGCTGACGCTCAGCAATACCACCTTTGCAAACAATCTCGCGGAGCGACAGGGGGGTGCTCTCTGGCCGGATGGTCGTTATCCTGCGGTGCTGACCAACGTGACCTTTGCTGGCAATCGTGCTGTGACGGATGAAGCGACGGGCAATGGCGGGTTGGGGGGGGCGATTGCCGGCAATGGCAATCTCACCTGTATCCATTGTACGCTTGCCAATAACCATGCCGGCCACAAGGGTGGGGCTATCTTTTTCAACCAGGACAATAATCCGGGGCATTCTATCACGCTTGTCAATACCATCCTTGATACCAATACGGCATGGAATAACGGCGACGATTCGGCAACATTTCAGCACTGTGCCGATGATATGCTACTTGATGGAGGGGGCAATGTGCAGTTTCCCGCGAAAAATGCAAACTCCGAGAACGATATCAACTGTACGGACGCGGTGGTCATTGTAGATCCGCTGTTGCTTGCATTGGGTGCCTATGGGGGAACCACTCACACAATGGCACTCGCTGCTGATAGCCCGGCTATTGATGCGGTTGATGATGTGTCTTGCCCATCCAGAGATCAGCGCGGGGTTGCACGACCTTTGGATGGGGATGGCGATGGAAATGCGCGGTGTGATAGTGGGGCGTATGAATATGATGGAAAACCTTACAATCCGGATGGGGACTTTGTTATTTTTCTTCCATTTTTGCGGTTGTGACTTGACAGCACAAGTGTTTGACAGTATAATAAAGAATGCTACAAAAGTTCTATGAGACATTTGTACGTTGTGGGATTGTTTTGTGGCATGCAATCAGTCAAAATCACAGTATATCAAAGGGGTTGTGAGCGGCTGTATTCCCTCACAAAACTCATTGAAGGGAGGAAAAAACATTCTTATGGGTAAAGGTAGAAAGCGTTTGCGGTCATCCAGTGAACTTTCACAACGTCAGGAACAGATTCTTTCGTATATTGAGAGTTTTATTCAACGTCACGGGTATTCGCCGTCTATCCGCGATATTCAGCTCAATCTGAGCATCTCTTCTACGTCCGTTGTAGCATACAACCTCAAAGCATTGGAGGAAAAAGGGAAGCTCAAACGAGAGGATAAAATTTCGCGTGGTATCCGTCTTCCAAACTCAAGTGCGCCATCGTTTCAGGTGCCATTGCTCGGCACTATCACCGCTGGTGAGCCACTTCCCAACCCGGAAGATACTAGCAATAGTGAGCGGGTGCTGGTTGAGGTGCCAACTGAAATGGTCCCCGCGAACAAAACACACGATACCTACGCGCTCCGCGTGCGTGGAACGTCCATGATTGATGCCCTTATTGATGATGGGGATATTGTCTTGATACGCTATCAAGAAACTGCCGACAATGGCGACATGGTTGCAGCACGCTTGATGGACGAGAACGCGGTAACGCTAAAGAAATTTTATTACGAAGGTGATAAAGTTCGCCTGCAACCGGCAAACGTTACCATGGATCCCATTTTTACCACGCCAGACAATATCCAGATTCGTGGTCGGGTGGTCGGGGTTTTGCGGCAAATGTGGTGATGCACAAAAGTGGTCAGGCGTGAGTTATGCCGAAACCTGTTCACGCCTGACCATGGCGGGTGTTCCCTACGCTTCTGGTAGCACCGGACGGAATTTGTAGCCATAGACGAGCACGCTGTCTTTGCCGGTGTCTTTCAAGCAGCGTGTGACCATCTCGACCGCTTGTCCAATCGAAAGGTCTTCCTCACCACAGTCGGTGAGCTGGGCGGTGATGAGTGGGCCTTCCTTCAAGCGAATAAGGGCAACCGGGTAGGGAGTGTCATGGTCATAATCGGTTGGTGCCTGGCGCAGAACAGAAAAACTGTATATTTCTCCCTGACCGCTCAAGGTGTATAATTCCCAATCTTCAGGATTTTCTTGCAGGGTGGCTGGCTGTGCTGGAAAGCGTATTTCGCCGGTGGTACGGTGACGCTGTCCTTCCAGGCGGTAATATGCCCCTTTTTGTCGCCAGTGTTTTGCAAGGTACATAGATTTTTCCTCTCTTTATACTGTGCAGATCGAAGACTTGGGGAACGGGGCATTACTCCCTCCCCGGTCTTCGGTCTTTTTGCTTCATGTTACCGCTATTGGTCATTCACCAGAATGTGTGTGACTGCCGTTGCGCCCACGCCCCCCAGACACTGGGCAAAAGCAATACGCGCATCTGCAACTTGCGCTCCGATATGTTCACCGCGGAGTTGATGGACCAGTTCAACGACCTGATACACGCCTGTCGCCCCGCCAACATCTCCGCGAGATTTGTAACCGCCTGCGGTGGCGATGGGCGTCGTTCCTTCAGGCGTAATGCCGCCATCGGCAGCATGCCGGGGGGCAGTTCCTCGTTCGACAAAGCCGCTTGCTTCCAGAGCCATCGCTGCTGCAATACCATGCGGATCAGATAAGTCAAGAATATCAATGTCTGTTGGTTTGAGATTTGCCTGTGAGAATGCGTGTTCCGCACTTCTTTGTGATGCGCTGATCCAGAGTGGGTCTTTGCGCTCGTGAAGGGCCAGCGTATCCGTTGCCAGCGCACGGCCAACAATGCGGATGGGAGTTTTTGCCAGTTGCAACTCGCGCACCAGTTTCTCGGAAGCCAGCAAGATTGCGGCTGCGCCATCCGTCAGCGTTGAACAGTCCAACATGTTCAGTGGCGAAGCGATTTGCGCTGCTTTCAAGTACGTGCTGTGCTTCACCGGAAATCGGTAGAGTGCGTGCGGATTACCTTTGCCGTTATTGTGGGCGTTGATAGGAAAAGGCGCAAATGCTTCTGCTTCGTAGCCATATTCATACATATACCGCCGCATCAGCAATGCCCATTGCGAGGTAAGCGTCAGACCGTGCTCGGCCTCAAAATCTGAATCCATTGCAAGTGCCTGGGCTGCTTCCTGCGATCCGGTGAGTTTGTCCATAACTTTCTCGACCCCCAGCACCGCGACGAGATCGTGCGAGCCGATGGCGACGGATTGCACGGCCTGGCGGAGGGCTATCCCGCCGCTGGCACCAGCCGCTTCAATACGCATGGCTTCAATATCCACAAGCCCTGCACCGGTTGCCAGTGCTGTACCCAGGTGGGAGTAGCCGGCCAGTGCTTCGCCCATCGCATTGGCGACATAGAGTGCGCCAATTTGTGCGGGTTCAAGTTGTTTCGTTGGTTCTTGAAAAGCGGTTCGCAATGCTTCCAGTGCCAGATCTTTCAGGGTGCGCGTGTAGTGTTCACCGACCGGTGTTGATCCGACCCCAATAATATATACGTTTTGCATAATACTCCTTACCCCAGTACCAGTTTATTGCGCCATTTTAAGTATCGAGCATAGTCTACAAATTCCTGGCGAGCCAGATATGCAGAGGTCATTGGTGCTCGATTGCGTCGTTCAAGCAGTGCTTCCGTGACAACCAGCGAGTAGGCGTCACTGCCCGCACCGCTACCATAGCTGGTGATGAAGATGGTATCACCAGGTCTGGCCGTGTCCAGAATATGACACAGCCCCAGGAAGACGATAGCAGAGTAGGTGTTGCCAATTTGTGGTGAAAGCAACCCTTTGGAAGTCTGCTCTTCGGTAAAACCAAGTTGCTTTGCCATGGTCATGGGAAACTTGGTGTTGGGCTGGTGAAAGATAGCGTAGGTGTAATCTTGCGGAGTACGTCCCAGTTCTTCAAGCAACCGCTGGGCAGCACTGCGAACGTGGTGGAAGTAGGCTGGCTCGCCGGTAAACCGCTGTCCATGCACCGGGTAGGGCCGCTCCGAGCGGCGGAAGAAGTCGGGCGTGTCCGAGACATAGGAAACGGTTGCTTCAACAACCGCGAGAGCTTCTTCGGCTGGCCCCACGACCAGTGCGGCCGCTCCTGCCGAAGCGGTCTGTTCCAGGGCATCGCCAGGGCGTCCCTGCGCCGTATCCGCGCCAATCGCCAGCGCGTAGCGGTTCATACTACTCCCAACCATGCCCATGCTGGCGGTGAAGGCTTCGGTGCCAGCTTTGCAGGCAAATTCCCAATCGCCCGCGCTGACCCAGTGGCTTGTTCCGAGAGCTTCCGAGACAATGGTGCCACTACTCTTGACACTGTAGGGTGGGCT
>CAYFVX010000380.1:0-5076 GCA_964346425.1 uncultured Chloroflexaceae bacterium
CTTTGCGTGAAACCAGAGTTTTGCTGCTGCGCAGCAAGAAATGGACAAAGTCCAGATTGCCCTGAGCGGGTCCAACCTGGGCAGATTGGGAGTTTTTGTCATTGGACAGAACATCTGCCCAGGTAGCTGCTAACGAGTGAAACGGATTGCGTCCAGGGCGCATATGGCTGATAATCCACGCCGTTCCCTGGGCATAACGCAACTGGGATGATTGTCGAAGGCCAGGGAGCAAGCCAGCCAGTATGACCGATGATTTGCCGCTGCCAGAAGGCCCGATGGTAACACCACAGAATATCGTGGAGTATCCTCAACGCAGTTGCCCCAGGGGAGCGCGAGGGGACACAAGTCCCCTCGCAACCCCATTCCCGTCCACGATGTTTCGTGGCGCTACCTGTGGTGAGGGATGGCAATGATTGGCAAATTGGCAACTTGGTGACGTTGCGAAAACCAAGAACGAATGGTGGGCTGTAACTCACAACAGTTACCCTTGTTCAAGTATTTGATATTCGCGCCCTATTTCGGCTTTGCCCGTAAACCCGCCAGCCTGAACTTCTTGCAGTGCCAGATTTTCGGGTAACGTCCAGCGAGGACTGTAGTGAACCAGCACCAGTCGCTTTACTCCTGCCTGCACCGCAACCTCTGCCGCCTGGCGTGGTGTGGTATGCCCGGCTCCCGGTACATCTACGGTAGCCTCGTGGATAAGTGTATGCGCTCCCCGCGCCAGGTCAACTACCGCTTCACACGGCGCGGTATCGCCAGAATAGGCAATAGCCGGACCTCCTGTCCGCTCCACAAAGCGCAATGCCAGACAGGGACGCGAATGGTTATTCAGCGCAGTCTGCACGACGCGCCCATTTGCCAGATGGAGTGCTTCGCCAGCCGACAACACGCGCCAGTCTACCGTGGCAACATGCTCTTCCAGGGCACACGCTGCCACAAGTTGCTGGCTTAGCTCCAGCGTCTCCTGTAGCCCATAGATAGGCAAAACCGCACTGCGGCCAGCCAGCGACATACTGAATAACAGAGCAGGCAAGCCGTTGATATGGTCGGCATGGCTATGGGTCAGGATAATACCAGCCAGTTTTTGCGGATCTATCCCCGCTTTGAGCAACCGCTGGTAGGTATCGCCGCCGGCATCCACCAGCAACGCACCATCCTCCCCATCCCAGACCATATGCGTATGTCCACGGTCTCTATCGGGTACGGCAGTGCCAACCCCCAACAAGATAACTCGTCCCATTCGTGAACCTTTCCAGGCTATTGCTCTTTCTCTTGTTTCGACTTTGCAGAAGAAGCTGGTTTTCGCCGTCTTCTTTGCGGTTGCGCAGAACGTTCTTTTTTTGGTGCTGCCTGTTGCGTCTGGCTGGTTTCTTCTTTGTGCTGCGATTGCGTCGTGCTCTTGCGCCGCCTTCGTCGCCCACGTTTGCTGCTTGAACTCCGACCTGCCTCCGCTCCTCCGCCTTGAGATTGGGTTGCGCCTGTGCGACTGCGAGCGTCGGAAGAAGGTCTTTTCTTACTGGCTCGCGGTGCTTGCTTGCTGGAATCCTCATACTCTTCATCGCGCACATCATCATCTTCCAGCAGCTTCAACATTTCTTCGTTGTTGCTTTCGTCATCTTCCAGGAAACTGGTTGCCTGCTTCATGACATTGTCCAGACGGTCGTGCTTGCGCTCGGTGGTCGCTTGCTGTTTTGCCCCAGACTCACGCCGCGGCGGTGGCGTCGTTTCTTGAATTTCCGAAACACGATAATGTTCCTGCATCCCGCTCTGCGCCAATTGCACCGTAACGACTTGCTGCAGCACATTCACCTCAACAACCTGCCCCTTACCATCCTGCGTTTCCACCCAATTCCCTCGTCTGGGCAAGTCTGCCTTGAGTTCAACATACTGCTGATGTTCGTAGCTCAGACAGCAGAGCAACCGATTACACACGCCACTGATTTTGGCAGGATTGAGCGGCAAATCCTGATCCTTTGCCATCTTGATAGAGACGCGGGTATAGTCGGGCAGAAACGTACTGCAACAGAGCATACGGCCGCAAATCCCAATACCACCAAGCAACCTGGCTTCATCACGTGGCCCAATCTGGCGCAACTCAATCCGCGTCTTGAACGCACGAGCCAGGTCGCGCACCAGCAGACGAAAATCTACCCGTTTCTCAGCAGTAAAGTAGAAGGTCAGCCGTGAGCCATAGAAGTTATACTCTGCCTTGACCAGATTCATGTCCAACCCATGCTCATTGATCTTCTCATTGCAGCGTGCCATTATTTCATCATAATCAACATTCAGACCATATGCCTGATCAAAATCTGTCTGGTCAGCACGCCGTAGCACAGGCTTGAGTTCACCCACGACCTTGTTTTCTGCAACATCAAACTGTTCGTAGATCACTTTAGCGAGTTCAGGACCATGCACCGTTTCCACGATGACCATATCGCCTGAACGCAAATCCAGTTCACCCGGATCGAAATAATAGGTTCTTCCACTCTCTTTAAAGCGGACACTGACTACAATCGTCACTATCCCTTTCTCCCTAAAACTTCATAGGCACGGACAAGGTTATGTTTCCCCTTGAGCCGTAATTCTCCCATTTCTTGTACCTGGAATCCTTTACCTATCGCTTGCACCGTTTCCTCACTCACACAGACGGTCCCCGGTTTGGCACTGTTCTCCAGGCGTGCGGCCGTGTTTACCGTATCACCAATCGCAGTATATTCCATACGGTGACGGGTGCCAAAAAAGCCGGTGTACGCTTTGCCCGTATTGACACCAATGCGTATCAAGAAAGATTTTTCTGAGTCGAGCTTATCTATCAACCGTTTCTGCACCACCTGCATTTCCAGGGCTGCCGAGACAGCATCAATCGCATGGTGTTCATTTGGCGGGTCATCTGGCAAACGTGGTGCGCCAAAGATTGCCATAATACCATCACCGATATATTTATCCACCGTTCCATTATGTTTAAAGATGACATCGGTCACCTCGTGCAAATACTCATTCAGCAAATCCTGCACTTCATGCGGCAACATATTTTCCGAAAGGGTCGTAAAGCCGACAATATCCGCAAACAGGACAGAAATATCCTGCTCCTCAGCCTCCCAGAGCTTGCCATATTGGGACACATAACGAGCCAGTGCTTGCGCAACATTGGGGGAAAGAAATCGCTCAAGGTTCTGGCGCACCTGCGCAGTCAGGCGTAGTTCTTCGGTCAATCTCGCGCGTTCAATTGCCACGGCCGCCTGTGTTGCTACCGCCGAAACCATATCCCGTTCATGCTCGGTGAAACGTTCGCGGCCAGGCGAATCGAGCAAAATAAGCCCGATAACCTCCCCGCGGAGCAGCAAAGGCACCGACACGGCCGAGCGAATATTGGCACTGATGATACTTTCCGAGCCAGCAAAATCAAGCCGCGCGTCACGCGTCAAGACAGCTTCGCCCTCTTCCAGCGACTTGCGGACAATGGTGCTGCTGATGGTAATGTCTTCCTGTTCAGATGGATGCACCACCATTGGCACAAGCTCCTGCCCTTTTTTGAGCAGCAGCAAACCACGTTCGGCTGGAACCAGTCGCAATACTTCTTCCATCACCACATCCAGTAACTCTGCCACATCCACCACTTGATTGAGGCGGATACTGATGGCATAAAACTCGCGGACATCTATAGTGGCTGGTGGAAGTTCGTCTTCCTGCACTGCCCGTCCATCGGATGCCAGCGGAAAATACTGGTTGTCATCGAAAACCACGCTCTGCGCAGCACGGTCTTCAAAAAGCATCTCGAACGGGCCGATAGTAATGATATCGCCATCGCGCAGTTCTTCTTCTTTAACGCGCAGACGATTAACAAACACCCCATTTCGACTGTTGAGATCACGTATCCATGCCTGACGACCACGCAACTCCATATGGGCATGGTGGCGCGAAACAATGGCATGGTTCAGCACAATATCGTTATCAAGCTGACGACCTATATTCAACCCTCGATCGGTGAGCGCAAGGGTCTTTTGTACATCATTTATCGTGACTGAAACTCGAGCCATAGATATCTTCTTTTCTGTTGTTCATGCAGACAAGCAGCGAGCAATGTGTTGGAATGCGCCATTTCACAGTTAGATGTGTTCTTCTTCTGGTGTTGGTAGTAGCGTGTTTTGTCGTTGCTCATCGCTCACCACTTGTTGCTACTGGTATATATTAAGACCTGGAGGTTGGCAATCGTTACCACACACGTGTGAGGCTTGAATGGATTGAAATCGGACAAGCATACCTGCTTGTCCGCAGATTTGCTACGGCTATTTTGGCACAATGTGATTTCATTATACGCTTATCGTGTTGCAATTGCAAAGTGATCCTTCCCATTTTCCTATTGTTTTTGCGATGATACTTTTTATGGTATGCTATATAATCGGCGGAGCTATTGACAGATGAGTACAACCTATGCCAACATATGAAATCCATACCTCCCAGTTTGGCTTGATTGACCACAATCGTCAGGCATTCTCTGAACTGGTTACCCTTGTTGAGCCAAAGACCCCTTTTGCCCAGGAAGCTCGCAAAGGCAACCTCTATATCCTGGTAGAAGATGAACAGGGCCTCAATCGTGGGCAGGATGTCTGCACGATGGTCACACGCATATTGCGAAAAGCCTTTTATAACGACGAATCGTTAAGTGTTACATCCTCTCTGCGGGCGGCTATTCGTGCGGCAAACAAGGCGGTCTATCAACACAACCTGAACGCTACGGTTGACCGTCGTTCCTATATAGGCATGACCTGCGCCGTCGTGAAGGGGCATGATCTCTTTCTGGCACAGGTTGCCCCTGCCCAGGCATACGTTTTGACCGAGGGAAAACTGCGGGCAATGCCCATCCACCCCTCGTGGAATCCTGGGCATACCAGTCCAACCCACTTTCTCAAATCCGGGGTTGCCCTGGGTTCAAGCCTGTTTGTTGAGCCAGAATTGTATCGTTGTTTGCTGCGGTCGCATGATACATTTCTGCTCTGCTCAAGCAACATGTCTCGCGTGCTCGAGAAGACCCGTGTAGAAAATATCCTGCAAGAGCACGACCAGCAGCAAGCATTG
>CAYFVX010000381.1:0-5074 GCA_964346425.1 uncultured Chloroflexaceae bacterium
TCCATTCCTATTTATATTACGCGTGGTTGTCCGTATTCCTGTTCTTTCTGTGTTACTCCGAATTTTACCGGCAAGTTGTATCGTATGCAATCGCCCGAGGCTATCAGGGAGCAGATAGAGCGGGCCAAGCAGGTTTTCTTTAAACATACCCGTTATGGAGATAAGCCGTGGTTTATGTTTACCGATGAAAACCTGGGGGTGAATAAGAAGAAGCTCTGGGAGATACTGGAAGTTATTAAAGAGTGTAACATCCGGTTTAGCAGTTTCATCAGTCTCAATTTCCTGGAGGACCCCAAGACAGTCAGATTATTGGTGGAGGCTGGCTGTGCGATGGCTCTGGTTGGGTTTGAGTCTATCAATGAAGAGACCTTGAAGTTTTATAATAAGAGCCGCCAGAATAGCGTCGAGAAGTTTACCCGTATTATTCGGCAGTGTCGCGAGGCTGGTTTGTGCGTGCAGGGGAATTTTTTGACCAATCCGGCGATTGATTCGTTTGAGGATATGGATGCAGTTGAGGAATTTGTGCGCCAGAACCATATTGTGATGCCGATTTATTCGTTGATTACGCCTTATCCCGGTACGGCAATGTACCTCGAATATAAGGAAAATGGTCTGGTGGTTGATGAGGATTGGGATAAGTATACGGCGGCAAATCTGGTGGTCAAGAGTGATAGATTTGATCCGCTTGAATATCAGATCAAGTTTCTTGAACATTACCTCGCCATGTATTCGTGGAAGACGATTTTTACTCGGGTCATGAATAATTCCAACAAGCTGATTAACTTTGTGACCAGTGTTTATTTCAGGAAAAATTTGCAAGATCAACTGAAGAATGTGAAGGCAGGCAGACGACGTCCAGTTGGGCAGGATGCGGTTGTTGCTGAAGCTGAGTCGCAACCGCAAGTAGCTACTGAAGCGGTCAAAGGGTAAGTACTTATGTCTTGGGATGCTCTCTCTTCCAATGGGAATGTGGGTAACCAGCATGCTCCTGGCTTTGAGCGGCAGCGTGTCAATACCATCAATACCAATGGACGACGCAAGAAATGGTTGCTTGTTCAGCCGAAGAGCCCGACAAATTTGCTCGTTGATTCGGGCAAGGTGAGTATGCCGCTGAATCTTATGATGGTTGGGACGCTGGTGCAGAAGTATTTTGATCTTGATTTTGTCGATGAGCGCATTGGCGACCGTGTTCCAGAGGATTTGTCCGAGTACGATGTTGTGGCGATTACGTCACGCACGCTTAATGCGAAGAAGACGTATCGTATTGCTGATCATGCTCTTGCGCAGGGCAAGCGGGTTATCCTCGGTGGAGTGCATCCGACGATGATGGCTGACGAGGCACGCGAGCATTGCACTTCGATTGTGTCGAGTGAGATTGAGTCTGTCTGGGAAGAGTTGCTGGAGGATGTTCAGCGCGACAAGATGAAGCCTTTCTATCGTGCTGACGAGTTTAAGTCTATGGAGGATATGGAGCATGCCGATTTCAGCATTGCTTTGAAGTCCAGGAATGCAAAGAAGTATAGCTCGCGTATTCCTCTCCTCGCTACAAAAGGGTGTCCGATTAGTTGCAGTTTTTGCTGTGCCTATAAGGTGTATGGCAAGACGTATCGCATCCGTACTCCGGATCATGTCATTGAGGAAATTCAATATCATCAAGATCGGTTGGGGAAGAAAGATATCAATATTTCTTTCATGGATGATAATATCTGTTTTCGGCCAGCATTTCTGGAAGAGTTGCTGGAGAAAATGGTGGGGCTTGGGGTGCATTGGAACTCGAATATCTCCATGAATTTTCTTGAGAAGCCCCATGTGCCTGAGCTTGCGAAAGCTTCTGGTTGCGAGTTGCTGAATGTAGGGTTTGAGTCCTTGAATCCTGAGACGATTAAATCGGTTGGAAAGGGTTCAAATCGTATTGATCGCTATGATTTAGTGGTCAATAATACGAAAAAACAAGGGCTTGCGTTGCAAGGCTATTTTATTTTTGGTTTTGATACGGATACGACAGAGGGTTTTCAAATAACATACGATTTTATTATGCGGAACCGGGTGGAGTTTCCAGTGTTTACGATTGCTACTCCTTTTCCCGGTACGGCATGGTTTGATGAAATTAAAGACCGGGTGCTTCACTTCGACTGGGATAAGTATGATACATTTCATTATATGTATCATCCGGCAAAAATGGGGCAGGAAGAGTTTTTGAAAAATTTTATTAAAATTCAAAAAGAGGTGTATTCCTGGAAAGGCATTTATCATCGGCTACGGGGTCACCAGATGGATTGGATCTGGGCGGCTAATGTAGCCATGCATCGTTTTACCAGAAACCTGACGCCGGAGATGTTTTTATAGGAGGCATAGTAACTTTACGCTGTTGTAGAGCCGCTTACATATCCTAGAAAGAAGGGTAGCCCATGTCGTATGATCTCAAGCTACTTGCGCCGAACCTGTTGCGGGTTGAAATGTGTGGTCATGTTGATAAGCAGACAGCAGAGGAGTATGTTCCGGCAGCATGGAATATGCTTGATAACTGTCCCAAGCCAACCAATATTCTGGTCAATACCTGCGGTATTCAAAGCTCTTGTCCGATGGCACGAGGCATTATTGAGAAGGTAAAACATCATCCGAATGTTGGTATGTATATTTTTGTGGTGACCCAGCCATATCTTCTGCTTTTCTCCTCCATTGTGAAGTTTTTTGGAGGTATCCATTTGTTTGGAAGCGAGGAAGAGGCGCTGGCATTTTTACAACAGGAAGCACTTATTTCTACCCAGGTTACGACCTGAGAAAACTGGTGTATTCAGCTATGTCGGTGTTCAGGTGCTGTTCGTTCCTCGTTTTTCGGTAACTGGTTCGTGTGGGTGGTTTGAAGTTTGTGTATTGCGGCTTCATTCCTGGTGGCTACGCGTGGATACTGACATAGCTGGGTTTCTTTTGGAAGGTCCTCCACTATGCCTGATTCGCTCCCAATTCTTATTATCGGGGGGTTTGGTGCAAGTTGGCAGGCATATCAGCCTCTTCGACAAATTCTCGAAAAAGTTGCTCATCGTCGGGTGTTTATCACGCGGTTGGTGACGCTTGACTGGCTGAGTGTTGTTGTCAGCGATGATTATAGTCCTCTCCTCAAACGCTTGCATACGTCTGTCAATGAAACGTTGCGTCGTACCCGTTCGCAGCAGTTGATGCTGGTGGCACATAGTGCCGGCGGTATTCTGGCGCGTATGTATCTGGGAGACCAGCCATATGGTCGCGAGCGGTTGGTGTTTAATGGCTTTCAACGGGTGACAACACTTGTTACGTTGGGCACTCCCCATGCCACGACGAAGCCTGGTCGTTTTGGTGGGTTAAATCAGATAGCGTTTGCGCAGTCCCATTATCCTGGTGCATACTGGCGTTTTTTGCGCTATGTGTCGGTGATTTCAAAGGGTATCTATGGCGTGCAGGATGGTCAGCGGCATGAGCGCAGTGCCTGGGAAAGCTATGGGATGCTGTGTGATGATGCTGAGCAATGGGGGGATGGGATTGTTCCGCTGTCGTGCGGGTTGCTCGATGGGGCAGAGCATGTGGTGCTTGAGGGTTTGCGTCATGATCCGCTTCCAGATGAACGGGTCTGGTATGGGCATAATGAGCAGACGGTTCGCTCCTGGTGGGAGCATGTCGAGCTATCTGATCAGAAGATGCTGACGGATGGAAGGACGGTGATTGAGCATTCAGAGTTGTCTGATTGAT
This sequence comes from uncultured Chloroflexaceae bacterium, assembly GCA_964346425.1. Classification (GTDB taxonomy): domain Bacteria; phylum Chloroflexota; class Chloroflexia; order Chloroflexales; family Chloroflexaceae; genus JAAUSY01. The sequence continues at coordinate 3,724 of CAYFVX010000381.1, forward strand.
GTTTTGGTATCACGTGTGTGTTCGTCTGCCGATCCCTCTGATAAGTTATGGTATAATAAGGCAATTGTCGCTAGGAAAATGTTGGAAAATTTTTTAGCAGTGCGTTTTGTTTTCCCGGAGCTTCTCAAGCCTGCGGGATTTTCTTAGGCAGGTTTTTGCTATACAACTATGCGTATTTTATTTTATACCGGTAAAGGCGGAGTGGGAAAAACCAGCGTTGCTGCTTCTACCGCTCTTCGTTGCGCAAAATTTGGTCATCGGACCGTTGTGCTCAGCACAGATGCAGCCCATTCGTTGGGTGATTCGTTCGGTGTTGAGTTGTTGGCTGAGCCTATTCAGATTTCTGATAATCTGTGGGCGCAGGAAATCAATGCTCTGCATGAGTTGGAAATGAATTGGGGTGAGGTTCAGCGATACCTTGCGGATTTGCTTGCATGGCAGGGAGTTGAATCTATTGCGCAGGGTGAGCTTTCGGTTATGCCTGGCACGGAAGAATTGTTCAGTCTGCTCCAGATCAAGCGTCATTACGATGAAGGTAAATTTGACGTGCTGGTTGTGGATGCTGCCCCAACGGGCGAGACGTTGCGGTTGCTGGCATTGCCCGAAATTATGCGCTGGTGGATTTCCCGGTTGTTTCCGATTGTGCGTGGTGTGCTGAAGGTTGTTCGCCCGATGGCAAAGCGGGTCAGTGATATTCCTATTGCTGAGGATGAGGTGCTGGTTTCGGCGCAGGAGGCGATTGATGCGCTTGTTGCGGTGCGGAGTATCCTTACAGACCAGCAAACGACGACGGCACGCATTGTCATGAATCTCGAAAAAATGGTTATCCGCGAAGCTCAACGTAGCCTTACCTATCTTTCGTTGTTTGGGTATGCGGTTGATGCTGTAGTCGTCAATCGGATATTGCCTGATAACGTGGATGGGCACTTTTCCTGCTGGCAGGAGATGCAGCAGCAGTATTATCCTCAGGTGAAGCAGATGTTTTCGCCATTGCCGCTTTTGCAGTCCACCCATTTTTCCCAGGAGATTGTGGGGTTGGAGATGTTGGAGCAAATGGCAGAGTATCTCTATGCTGAGAATGATCCGTCTGCGTTTTTGTATACCGGGCCTTCCCAACGCGTTGAGCGTACTACTCAGGGGTATGACCTGATTGTTCCTTTGCCTTTTGTCTCAGAGGATCAGATTCATCTGGCACAAAATGCCGATGAGTTGTTGATTTCTGTCGGTTGGCATCGTCATCGTGTTGCGCTCCCTCAGTCGTTGGCGCGTTTGCATGCGCGTGACGCTTTCTTTGAAAATGAGGAGTTACACGTGGTGTTTACTCGCTGAGTTATGCTCGTACAGGATCTGT
>CAYFVX010000382.1:0-5068 GCA_964346425.1 uncultured Chloroflexaceae bacterium
AGGTTGAGAAGCGATGTTTGCGCAAAGATGGGCGAAATGTGTGGGTATTTTTGCGCAGTATGCTGATGTTTGATGAACATGGCTCGCCGAGCGCAAATATGGTGATTGTTGAGGATATTACCGATGAGCGGTTGAGCGGCGAGTATCAGATGCGGCGTGAACATGAGCTGCTACAAAGCGAAGAACGATTGCGTACCATCCTGAAGACGATGCCGGTGATGCTGACCGCGTTCGATGAGCGTGGCAATGTGGTTTTCTGGAATGATGAGTGTGTGCGGGTGACTGGTTTCGGTGCGGATGAGATGCTCTACAATCACGAGGCGTATGCACTCTTGTATCCGGACACACACTATCGCGAGCAGGTGGCAGAACAAGTCATTTCTCCGCAGGAAGAATATCGTGACTGGGAAATCGTGCTAACCAATAAGCATGGCGAGGAACGCATCGTTGCCTGGTCGAATAATTCGGGACTGCATCCTATTCTGGGGTGGTATACCTGGCTTATCGGGATAGATGTGACCAGACGCAAGCAGGCGGAAGAAGAGCGCGTATTGTTGCAAACGCAGATTATTGAAGCGCAACAGGCTACCTTACGTGAGCTTTCTTCACCATTGTTGCCAATTGCGGAGCATGTTATTGCGCTGCCACTCATCGGGGCCATTGATGGAGACCGTGCGCAGCAGATGACGGAAACTCTGCTTGAGGGGGTCTATCATTATCGTGCGTTGTGGGTTATCCTCGATATTACCGGCGTATCGGTTATGGATACGGAGGTAGCCAGTCGGCTGGTTGAGGCAGCCATAGCAGTGCGTCTGCTGGGAGCACAGGTTATTTTGACAGGCATCTGCCCGGTCATGGCGCAAACGTTGGTGGGGCTGGGTGTTGATTTACGTGATATAGTGACTCGTAGTACGTTGCAGCGCGGGATTGCGTATGCGATGGGTCTGGAAAGATGAGGTTGACAATGGAGGTCAATACACAGTATAAGCAGTTGTTGGAACTTTTTCATGCCGATAAGTATGTTGATATGAGTAGAAAACCGACAGCGATTACGATTGCGCTGGAGGATATGGAGCACGATGGGTTGATAGAAGCCAGAGAACCGGGGAGTCTGGAGTATCGGTTGACGGAAGAAGGGGTCAGGGTGAAGAAGTTCTGGTCGGGCAAGTAAAAGATAGACCAGCTTTCCTGGATGCAATCGTTTTACCTTCCCATGTTGCCCTGGATAATGGTATAATCCAAACCACGATGGCTTGCACAAACATTCCTTCAAACAATGGTTGTTTTGTTCTCATGCATACTGTACAGGTAAAGAGTATCCTATGTCTCCTCCAGAATTTCAGTCCGGACAAGGGTCACTGCTACAAAAAATCGAGGCCCTGCTTGATCAACAGGTCGCTGTGGCAGACCAGGATGCTTTGTTGGAGGTGTATGAGCAGTTTTTGCATCGCATATGGGAACGCATTATGCCAACGCTTGGTGGAGTGACGGTTCTGGCTATTGTTGAGCGGTCGCTGGTCGTGACCAGCAAGCAGTACCCGGTTATCAGCACATTGCACGTTTCTCCGGAGGGGTTGGATTTTCGCCAGTTGCGCCAGCAGGCTGCTGGTTGGACATTTCCTGATGATTACGAGGGGTTGAAGCAGTTTATTTTCAGGTTGCTGGATATTCTGGTAGCGTTAACTGGCGATATTCTGGTCCAGCAGTTGATCAGACAATTTGAGGAAGAGGGTCAGGGGCGGGAAGGTCATTATGACGGAGATGTATAAATTACCGACAGGTATCCCTGCTCTGGATACTATGCGGTGAGTGTACTCAAAATGCGCGGCTCAAACCACGATAAGGGGGTGCGCGAGTATCAGATTGCAGCCGAGAGTGGTGTAGAGATTATGTCATCTTTTTCTGATTATGAGGCGGTGCTGAGCGGCCCGGCACTGCCTTCACAAGTTCCAGGAAGCAGTATGTTGCCGCCGCGGACACGCCATTTGTTTTCAGTCATCAGTACGGTGCCAGGTTTATCGCTTGAGAAGTTGCGAGAGATTGTGGATGAGCCAGGCGAAAAGGTACAAGCCAATCTCAATGTTCTGATGCAACTTGGGTATGTGGTGCGCCAGGTGAAGAATGGGGAAGAGGTTTTTCAGGCAACGATGGGGTAAGGCGTCCTGAGATATGGCACGGATCTTGCACGAACAGGTAGTTGGATATGGAGAACAAATCGCAGATGACGAAGCGATCGGTAGATGTCGAGGTTATCCGCAAGGAGGAAGTGGTAGATATCTACGCGGCGTTGCTCGATAAAATCTGGCAGCGGGCTTTGACGATCCTGGGGTTTGTCACTATTCAAGCCATTATGAATCGAGCGATTCGCCAGACATCTCAGCAATATCCGCTTATTGGTCAGCTTACGGTTGGTGATAGCGGGTTGAATAGTGCCGAGTTGCGGGCTCGCGTTGGTGAACGGGAACGTCAGGTTATTCGTCAGGGATTTGAGGAGTTGATTTTGAATCTGTTTGATTTGCTTGCCAAGCTGACTGGCGAGACTATTGTGAGCAAATTGTTTGCCGAGGAAGTACCCGGCAGTCGTTGTTAAAGGGAGTAGTTATGAAACGCAAAAACAAGAAGCCAAAAGTGTTACCACGACAGTATCTCAGGAAGTTGAAAAAAGCTGGGAGACATGCGCAGGTCGAAGCAGAATATCAGGTGGATGAGGCAGCAGACCGCGCCGGGCAGGCGGTTGATTCGCTGAGTAGTCACTTTCAGAAGGCAAGCGGTTCATTCCAGACGAATCTTGATTCGGCGGCAAACAGGGCTCGTGATGTGGTGCAGGAGTTGCGGGCAATAGATATTCATGCACTGACCGAGAATTTGCGCAAAGATGAGCGGGTTGAGTCGGCAGTCAATATTCTTGGCTCGCAAATGGAGGAACTGGCCGGGCATATTGAAGAGCTGGCGCACCATGTGCGTGAGCGGACTGCCGAGGCTGAAAAGAAGGCCAACCAGCCATCATCGTTCGTTGAACGACGTTTTCCGCTGTTGCTGGGGCTGGCGGTGGTTGCAGGGGTCGGGATAGCCTGGGCAACGCGCAAACGTTGACAGAGTCCTTCACTCTTGCAGGAAGGACTCTGTTGGTAAACTCCATCTCCTGTCCGGACCTTTGCGGCTTTGCGCCTTTGCGAGAGGCCCTGCCCGGACTTTACCATCAGAGTCAGGAAGTGCTCAGGGATTGGTTTGTTTCAATGCCCGGGCACTTTTTTTATTCGCACCATTTGCGGCAGACGATGGCGGCTCCGCTGCTGTTGTGTGATTCGATGATTATTTCGTCCATGAATTGCCGCGCTTCCGATAGCCCCATGCCCATACCTTGAAGAGGTTCCACATTATTCAGGATTGCTTGTTCAAGATCGGATAGGGTTCTGCCGTCCTCGGTGCTGGTGAAGATGCATTCTACCCCTTTGTGGATGTCGTTCTGAATGTGCTGAACTGTCAGGTTGCCTTTTCCGATCTGGCGGAGTATCTGACGTGCCAGGGTGCTGATGGCAGTGGTTAGTCGTGCCTGGTCAATGACTGGAAGCTCTAACTCTCTGGATATATCGCGGATACTGGAGCGAATGGCGACGATGTCCATTTCACTGTGTATCGGGATAATGGTTTGTTTCGTTTGTTTCATGGTTTTTTGCCCGTTGTTCAATGATGGTTTGTCTCTCTCCATACTTTACTACGCTTTTGAAGATTGGGTGGCGGGGAAAGATAAAGAACCAGGCAAGAAAAGAGAGAGAAAGTAGGGAGAGGATGCTCTTGACATAGGCTCTCCATTCGGATACACTAATGACTAGTATAACTACTGAGGAACAATAGAGATAACCTGATGGGACGCGTTGTTGCAGTCACCAACATCAAAGGCGGCATTGGCAAGACGACTACAGTGGTCAATGTCGGTGCCGGGCTTGCTTTGATGGGAGCACGAGTTCTCCTGGTGGATGTTGATGCGCAAGGTAATCTGGCGATAGCCCTCGGTATCACCCCCAAACGCACCATTTATGATGTGCTGGTAGATGGAACCCCGGCCACAAAGTGCATTATTCCTGCCCGTCCTCATCTTGATTTGCTGGCGGCAAACGATACATTGCTGGGTGCGCAACCGGCTATTTCGCGCCGTTCGGATTGGGCCCGCGTGCTCGATCTGGCTTTGCAACCAATCAAGCAGAACTACGATTTTATTATCATTGATTCACCCGGCTCGTTGTCGGTGCTGAATGTCAATGCGCTGATGGCAGCCAATGAGGTACTGGTGCCAACGACGGTTGAGCATCTTTCTATCAAGGGGTTGGCGTTGCTTTTGAAGCAGGTGGCGCGTATTACTGCCGGGTCATGCATTGTTCGTATGATTGTGCCTACGATGTTTGATCCGCGGCTGAAGCAGGCGCATACGATGCTCAGTCAGATACAGGCAACCTATGGCTCTACCGTGACGACACCGGTGCGGGTCAATGTGCGGCTGTCGGAGGCGTCCTGGCATGGCAAAACGATTTATGAGTATGATGCCAATTCACGCGGGGCGTTAGATTATGCCCAACTGGTGAAAAACCTGACTGATGCATGGGAGTTTCAGCCTGCTGCGAAGAAATCTGCACAGCAGTCTCAGTCTGCGCAACAGTCTGTGCCGCAGCAATCCCCTTCTTCGGGAGCTACTCTTTCATCCAGTGCCTCTCCCGCAGCAACGTCTGTTTCTGGCGAGGTGCCGGCTCCGCATATTACGGCAACCTCTGCCGGCGGGACTGTCTCGACGGACATGTCGGTCTCTGCCGAGAATGCTGCTACGACAAATGGACAGCCTTCCGCACCCATAGGGACCACTTCGCTTCCGTTCAAATGTCCGTATTGTGGGCATATTTTGCGCCGCACGACGCTGGCTGGTTACCGCGTTGCGTATTGCGATAATTGTCGCTACAAGCAGCAGGAGCTTGCCACGTTCAAGCGTTAGAGCGGGGAATCGTTAGAGCGTTAGAGCGTTGGAGCGTTGAAGCGTTGAAGCGTTGGAGCGTTGGAGCGTTGAAGCGTTGAAGCGTTG
>CAYFVX010000383.1:0-5066 GCA_964346425.1 uncultured Chloroflexaceae bacterium
TTGAACCAGGGGAGTGTGAGGGGACGGCGTCCCCTCGCAACCCCACGATAAAATGCCGTCCACGATGTTTCGCGGTGCTACCCAACTGTCGGTATCAGATAAAAAAAGGACTTTTCGGCTATAGACGTGGCGGAAAAACTTCGTTATACTATATATGTGACATGCTGCAGGCTTCTGGTAGTCCCAGGAGCCTCGGGCAAAATGAAAGGGATGAAAGTTATGGAACTGACAATAATTCTGGCTCTGGTGGTGTTTCTTGCTCTTGTGATGACCCAATCGATCCGCAAGCCGCAGCAAGTTTTTGTACCAGTCCGAGCACAGCGCAAACAAACCCGAAATATTCGCTACAGGCGTTGATATTAACCTGATAAGAATGGTTTGGTACCTTATCCTCTCATTTCTGAAGTTTCACCGTATTCATTCAGCGGGGTATTTGTGGCATATGCATTCCACCCACCTCACCCTTTTCTGATGCTCTATCTTGCAAGCCACCAGTCCAGGGCAATGATAAAGAGGTCTCTTGCATCCCCTGAAGGCTTAGAGGTCTGAAAAAACGCAATATGCATTTCCCCAGGTGATACATCTTTATACTGGGGCTACACGGCATGATGAGGCTGTTTTCTGGTCGTTCATCTTGCCGTGTCTTTTTTTCCTTGCATCAAATATATTATAATGTCTCACAGTGTAGTCCTGTCACAGGTCGTCCTGCACCGAATGGTAGATTGAGAGTTATGCCTGTAAAATATTCGCTTTACGATGTCACTCTCCCGCAACTTGAACAGATAATGCAAGAATGGAAGCAACCTGCCTTTCGTGCCCGACAACTCTATCGTCAGGCATACATCAATCTGGCGCAAGATTTCAGTACTATGACCGACCTGCCGCAGGTATTGCGCGAGCAACTGGCTGCCAACCTCCGCAACAACAATCTGCACCTGACCCACGTACAGACGGCAGACAATGGATTGACGCGCAAAGCACTCTTCACGCTGCATGATGGTGTCATCATCGAAACCGTTTTGCTTATCTATCACGACCGCCAGACTGTTTGTGTTTCAACCCAGGCGGGTTGTGGTATGGGGTGTACATTCTGTGCCACCGGGCAGGCAGGTTTGCAGCGCAACCTTACCACGGGAGAAATAGTAGAGCAGGTACTCTGGGCAGCCCGTGAAGCCTGTTCTCTCAGCGATGATCCGCAGCACAGTAACACCACGCTGAACGTGGTATTTATGGGAATGGGCGAACCATTTGCCAACTATGCAAACTGGTGGGCAGCCGTGGAACGATTGCACGACCCGAAAGGATTTAACCTGGGAGCACGTCGCATGACCGTCTCAACCGTTGGGCTGGTGCCGGGCATTCGTCGCCTGGCGCAGGAACCATTACCGGTCAATCTGGCTATCTCACTGCATGCACCGGATGATCAACTGCGCAACCAGCTCGTCCCGCTCAATCGTCGCTATCCCATTGCAGAAGTGCTGGATGCGGCCTGCGACTACATAGCCAGCACCAATCGGCGTGTATCGTTTGAATATGTGCTGCTGAACGGCTCCAATGACCAGCCAGAGCATGCCCATAGGCTGGCGCAGCAGTTGCGCAACGCACCTATGCCCGGACCGACAATGCTCTTTCACGTAAACCTTATTCCCTGGAATGCCGTCCCTGGTATGCCGCATGGTTCATCCGCACAAAAACGCATGACCGCTTTTCAGCACATTGTGCAGGAATACAACATCGCCTGTACTATACGAGTGGAACGTGGTACCGAGATAGCGGCTGCCTGTGGTCAGCTTGCTGGCACACAGCAGCAGCCTGGAGAACACGCATGAAAAAAAGAGGACCCCGATATACTGCTCCTGTGAGACGTATACCCATGCCCATTATCGTATTGTTGCTGCTGGCAACAACAGTCCTGGCAGGTTGTGGACTGTTCCGTTCACGCTCTGCTCCAACACAACCTTTCGCTACGATTCCTCCGGGAATTGCGCCAGTGCAACAGGGAGCGGCATCAAACGTTGAACTCCCCGACAGTGCCGGTGGCAACCTTATAATGCCGCTGGGCTATCAAGACCCCCCAACCCTGGACCCTGCGCTGGTGGGTGATGTTACCAGTGCATTTGTTGTCTCGCAGCTTTTTAGCGGGTTGGTGCAACTCGATCAGGAGCTTGAAGTGCAGCCTGACCTGGCACGCAGTTGGGATATTTCCGAGGATGGCAGAACCTACACGTTCTATCTCCATCCTGACGCCCGATTTGCCGATGGAACTCCCCTCACCGCCAAGGACGTGCGTTACTCAATGGAGCGAGCAACCGACCCGGAACTGGCAACCTACCTGCCAGCCCAGACCTACCTGAGCGATATTATCGGTGTGAAAGAGAAATTGAGTGGACAGGCTGATGAAATCAAGGGAATAGACGTGCGCGACCCCTCGACGATTGCCATAACAATAGATTCGCCAAAAAGCTACTTTCTGGCAAAACTGTCGCACCCGGTCTCCTACATCGTAGACCGCAACGCCGTGGAAGAAGGGGGGGCAGGCTGGACAGAAGCTCCCAATGGCAGTGGCCCCTTTGCGATAGAACGCTGGGAGCACGACCAGACGCTTGTTCTCAAGCGCAACCTCAACTACTACCTGGACCTTGCACTGCTTGACCGCGTAACCTTCCTGATGGGCGCAGCCGCCAGCAATCCGCTGGTGTTGTATGAACAGGGCAAAATAGACGTCACAAACGTCAGCGCGTTTGCGCTGGCACGCGTGCAGGATGAAAGCAACCCGCTCTCGCGCGAACTGGTCAGTGTGCCGCAACTCTCGCTCAATTACATTGGCATGAACGTCACTATGCCGCCTTTTGATGACCCGAAAGTTCGGCAGGCATTTGCGCTGTTGCTCGACCAGCAACGGTTGGCTGAAGTCACATGGCACGGGAGTATAGAAGTGGCGCGGGGCATCCTGCCGCCGGGTATGCCAGCCTACAATCCTGACCTGCCTGCCCCAGAGGTCAATATTGCCGAGGCAAAAACTCTGTTGGAAGAGTCGTCGTATGGGGGGGCAGAAAACTTGCCGCCAATTGCAGCATATGGTGTCGGAAGCGTTGCTATTCTGAGCGAGGTAGCTGAAGAGGAACTGGGGATTACGGTTGAATTGCGCAACTTTGAGAATTTTTCTGAGTATCTGCAAGCTATGAAAGCTGCTGAGCTTCCGATGTATAGCACAGGCTGGATAGCAGATTATCCCGATCCGGAGAATTTTCTCAATCTGCTCTTTCGGAGTGGGAGCCTCGAAAACCATTCCGCCTATAGCAACCCGCAGGTAGACAACCTGCTTGATCAGGCTGCGGTAGAAGAGGATGAGCAGACACGTTGGAATCTCTACCAGCAGGCCGAGCAACTGATACTGGAAGATACGCCGGTCATTCCGGTCTCGCACGACGTTGACCATATGCTCATCAAGCCATATGTCAAAGGGCTTCATCTGACGCCCATGGGTATTCTGGATCTTTCGACTGTTGAATTGGTAAGATAACTGGTAAGGGAAAACGGATGCAAAAACCGCAGAACATCAAAGGAATGCGCGATCACCTGCCGCAAGCTATGCGCTTGCGCCAGCACATACTCGACACGCTGACGTCCATTTTTGAACAGTATGGGTTTGAACCATTGAGCACGCCGGTGCTCGAATATGCCGAAACGCTCGAAGGTAAGTTGGGCGACGAAGAAAAACTCATCTACCGCTTTGAAGACCACGGCGGACGCAAACTGGCCCTGCGCTATGACCAGACCGTCCCGCTGGCGCGGGTCGTCGCGCAATATGCCAATGAAATAACGCTTCCCTGGCGACGCTATGCTATTGGCGCGAGCTATCGAGGAGAGCGGCCGGCCCGTGGTCGCTACCGCGAATTCTGGCAGGCGGATATTGACATTGTCGGCAGTGCCTCTCCGCTGGCCGATGCAGAGATCGTCGCAGTCTTGACGGACAGCCTGCATGCCCTCGGCTTTCCCTCTTTCAAGACGCTGCTCAACCATCGCCAGATCCTGGGCGGTATTGCACGCTTCAGTGGTCTGGATGAAGCAGCCGCTGCCGAGGTCTACCGCGCGATTGATAAGCTCGACAAGATTGGCGCGGATGGTGTGCAAGAAGAACTGGAACGCAGTGGCGTACAGACAGCCCAGGCGAAACGTATTCTTACCATGGTGATGACCGAAGGCTCCTCTGAAGATATGCTGTGCGAACTGGAAACCCATCTGCGCGAAGATACCCAGGCAATGGCTGCGCTCGACAATATGCGAGCTATCCTGACTGCGCTCAACGATATGGGCATCTCCGCCGAGCACTATCAGCTCTCTCCACAGCTTGCCCGCGGACTCTCCTACTACACCGGTGCCGTCTTTGAAGCCGTCTCTGCGCACTGGCCGCAGGGTTCGCTGCTGGGAGGCGGACGCTACGATGACCTGATAGGCATATTTGCCCGCCGTGCTATCCCGACGGTCGGGCTGGCATTTGGCATAGACCGTCTGCACGATGTGATGCAAGAACTGGGCATCGGGCCACAGCAAACCGCAACTGCTCAGGTCTTTGTGACGATTTTCAATCCCGAACAGACGGCTGCCAGCTTGAACCTGGCGCGTCTGCTGCGAACAGCCGGCATTCCCTCCATCGTTTCGCTGGAAGCTGCAACCAGTCTGGGCAAACAGATGAAAGAAGCGGACCGCAAAGGAGCCAGGCTTGCGCTCGTGCTTGGCCCGGATGAAGCGGCACGCCAGGAGGTAGTGATCAAAGATCTGCACAGTGGGGAGCAGCAGCCAGTGGCACGGGACGCGGTGGTGCATGAGGTGCAGCAACGGCTCAGTGCGCAGAAGCAGGGACATGATGCTCCATAGATTTTTTCTCTGTACCAGCTTTCTTGGGATAGAAGCACCGCTTTGGCAAGGTGGTAATTGCATACGCAAGTCATGTCTTTCAAATGGTATGCTGCACTATTCTTCAAGTGTACCAGGTTTGAGGTTGTACCATCTCAATGGGTGTCACCAGTGGGAGTGTGAGGGAACCAGGTTCCCTCACACTCCCC
>CAYFVX010000384.1:0-5041 GCA_964346425.1 uncultured Chloroflexaceae bacterium
GATTGGAAGCGGCATCCTTGCCCAAAAAGTTCCTGCTGGACAAAACATTATCACCTCTGATAGTGACCCGGCTGAATATCTCTACATCGTTCGCCAGGGAAGCGTTGAAATGCTGCGGGAAGATGGTCAGGACATCACCTTTTCGGATATCCTGCATGAAGGAGAATTATTTGGTGCATTATCCCTCATTCGCGGAAAAACACCGGAAGTGACCGTGCGAAGCCGTGAGGATACCCTGCTCTACCTCTTGCCAGCTACAACATTCCATCACCTGCGCTGTATGCACCTTGACTTTGCGCGATATATTGACAATGGAGCATTCGACCGCCTTTTGCACTTTCACCAGCGGCGTGGCGTGGGTGATGACCCGGAGTTTCGCATTCATCTGCACGATATCCTGGACCGCAAGCTGGTCTGTGTTGCCCCCCAGTTGAGTGTCCAGGAGGCTGCTCGCTTGATGAAACACAATGATGTCCGCTATATTATTGTGGACGGATCAGAGCCAGGTATTGTAACCAACCATAACTTGCGCAATGTGCTGATAGACGGCTTGAACTATGATACACCTGTCGAACAGATAATGACCACCCCCCTGCTGACGATGCCGGCCGATAGCCTGGTTTTTGAAGGATTGATATTGCTGCTAGAACACAATTTTCGCCATTTGCCCGTCACCGAAAATGGACATATCATCGGCGTCGTCACCCATACGGATATCCTGCGTCATCTAAGCCAAAATCCCCTCTTTTTGCCACGCCAACTTATGCGTGCCCGCCGCATAGATGACTACCAGCGTTATGCCGAACAGGTGACAAAGGCAGTCGGCTCGCTTTTGCAGGCAGGAGCACGCATCCATGACATTGGCCGTATGGTAGCCGTCTCACACAGCTCGATGCTGCGTCGTATGCTGCGGCAGGCAGAAATGGACATGGGACCTCCCCCATGTCCCTATGCCTGGATCGTTTTTGGGAGTGAAGGACGCTACGAGCAAACACTGCGTACCGACCAGGACAATGCCTTGATCTATACCGATGATGCCCCGTCGGAGGCTGAAGACTACTTTGCAGCCCTGGCAGAACGGGTTATTGAACAACTGGTTGCCTGCGGATTTCCCCGCTGTGCAGGAGACTACATGGCAACCAACCCCAAATGGCGACAACCCCTGCATGTCTGGAAACGCTACTTTGAAGACTGGATACACCTCCCGGACGAGCAGGCACTTATGCGTGCTTCCATCTTTTTTGACTATCGGCAGATCGCGGGCACGCTTGATATTGAAAAAGAACTGCGCCCCATCATCCACGATTCTGCAAAAAATGGCAATTTTTTGCGGCGGCTTGCCAAAAATGCCTTGCGGCAAAAACCCCCGATCAGTGGCTGGTTTCGCAATTTTGTCGTAGATCATGATGAAGAAAAGCGTTCGGTGCTGAATCTCAAAGAACGCGGTACTGCGCTTATTGTAGACCTGGCACGGCTCTATGCCATTGAAGCAGGTTGTATCGCAACCAATACCCTTTCGCGGCTCCATCTCGCTGTGCCACGCAGCAATCTGAGTGAGAAAGGCGCAGGTGAACTGGCTGTTGCCTTTGAGCATATCAGTTTGCTGCGCTTACGGCATCAATACGCCCAGATGGAGCGAGGCGAGACCCCCGACAATCTGATACCTATTTCCCAATTAAGTGCGCTGGAGCGCAAAGAGTTGAAGGAAGCGTTCCGTGCAATAGAGAATATTCAGCAAGGAGCGGCTGCCTCCTTTGGGACATCCTGGGTTATGTAAACTATATTTCTTCACAGATTCTCGCACGATTCTGTGATGGTTCTCCCCTTCTCAAGCAGGCAAGCCTCTGCTATCATACAGATGTATGGGCGCTTCACAAAGCAGGTCACGTCGCAACCATACCAGAACATGAGAACCATCCTCCATTCCCCCTTTTCTTTTAAGAAAAGGGGGAACACTATTTATGCTACTGTGATACAATATTGAGGGATAGTTTCGTTTTATACCATAATGAAATGGACCAGGAAACTGTCTCTGCATATCCTTGCTATTTCCTCGAATAACTCGGATATGGCTAAGTACAGCATTATTTTGTCAATGCGTGCCAAAATAGGGGTCACTGGGAACAAAGCCCCATGCGCATGAAGCTAAGCGGTTTGCCGCTTTGCAAAGCGGGGGATTGGGGTTGCAAACCCCCGAAAACATTCTTTTTGTTGTCTTTTTTTGCGGCGTAGCACCACGAAACATCGTGGACGGCATTGTATCGTGGGGTTTGTTGTTTTTTCGACTTCGTCGAAAAAACAACAAACCCCACCAGAATGGGGTTGCGAGGGGACGCCGTCCCCTCACGCTCCCCTGGTTCAACTCCGTTGAGGATACTCCACGGTATTCTGTGGTGCTACCTTTTGCGGCTACGCCGCAAAAAATGACAACAAAAGGGGGGTTGGGGTTGTGCTCCAATGGGAAATACGCGGTAGCTTCATGCGTATGGGGGCACGGGAGACAACGTCCCCAACCAAACAAACGGGTCTGGGGCAAAGCCCCAGATTCGGCACAAATAAACGCAACGCTGTACGAGCATGTATGGCAGGAAAACAACAAGACTTTTTACAGAGATACATATCTTTTGTTATCAGGGCTTCCTTATCGGAAAAGAGGTGCTATGGAGAAACAACAGGAAGCTCATGACCAGGAACATATCCTGATCGTGGACGATACTCCAGAAAATCTGCGCCTGCTCTCCCAGATTCTTGTTGAGCACGATTATTGTGTGCGTACCCTGACAAACGGTGAGCATGCCTTACTCTCGGTTGAAAGCGAGGATCCCGATCTCATCCTACTCGATATTCTCATGCCAGGTATGAGCGGTTACGAGGTCTGTGAACATCTGAAAGCAAACCCGCAAACATCCGACATCCCCATTATCTTTATCAGTGCGCTGAATGAAAGCGTAGATACCGCTCGTACTTTCCAGGTCGGTGGCTCGGATTATATTAGCAAACCTTTTCACATGGAAGAAGTCCTGGCACGAGTCGAACACCAGTTGACTATCCAGCGCAGCAAGAAAGCGTTAGCGGGAGTCAAAGCTGAGCTTGAACACCATGTGATGCAACGGACTGCCGAACTGCGCCAGGTCAACCGTGCTTACCGTACCCTCAGTGCATGTAACCAGGCCGTTATTCGTGCAACGGAAGAACCGTATCTCCTGCAGGAAATCTGCCAGCTTATTGTAGACACCGGCGGCTATCGCTTCGCATGGATCGGGGTAGCTGAAGATGATGCAGAAAAGACTGTCTGTCCCGTTGCATATGCTGGCAATGAACAGGGATATCTGGAAAAACTCCATATTACCTGGGCAGATGACCTGTGGGGACATGGTCCCACGGGTACCGCTATACGGAATGGGCACGCTTCGGTAAGTTGCAACATTCTGTCTGATCCTGGATTCGTCACAAAAAACGAAGCACGGGAACGTGGATATGCATCTGTCATCGGCTTGCCCCTGCGCGAGGGAGACTATACCTTTGCCGCTCTGACTATTTATTCCTCGGAAGCAGGTGCCTTCGATGATGAAGAAATAGACTTGCTGCTGAAACTGGCAGACAATCTCTCCTATGGCATTATGGCATTGCGGGCAAATGCCGCTCGCCAACAGGCTGAGAATGCACTCTGCGAAGAACGCAATCGTCTCTTTGCCCTGCTGGAAGAGTTGCCGGCCTACGTGTATCTACAGGCTCCCGATTATTCTATCCGCTACGCCAACCGCTATTTTCGCGAGCAGTTTGGGCCACCAAATGGTTTACTGTGCTACGAAGTTTTGCGCGAACGAGATGAACCATGCGAAATCTGCCCCACTTTTGATGTTTTGCACAGTACCGAGCCAAAAGTCCGCGAAGCAACACCCAGTGATGGACGCACCTACCAGATTTATGATTACCCCTTTACGGACGTGGATGGCTCACGTCTGGTTTTAGAACTGGGTATTGATATTACCGAACGCAAGCAAACCGAAGCAGATCTGGAGCGTCGGGTGCATGAGCGCACGCTTGAGCTTGAGCAGATGACCGAACAGTTGACTGCGGAGCTTTCCAGGCGTAAACAGGCAGAACAGGCCATGCGGAAGAGCCAGGCCATTTTGCAAGGTATTCTGGACAATATTCCCGCCATCGTCTATGTCAAAGCTCTCGACGGGCGGTTCTTGCTGGTGAATCAGTTTGCAGCCATGCGGCAAAACCGTCCGCAACAATGGTTTATTGGCAAAACAGCCGATTCGTTCTTAACGTCTGATACGGTTGAAACCCAGCAAATAGATGAGCAGTATATGCTGGAAACAGGACAACCCGTAGAACGCGAAAGCCAGTTCACCATCAATAGCGAGATGCAAGCCTACCATACCATTCGCTTCCCGCTCTTTGATCCCCAGGGGAATATCTACGCAACATGTGGGGTCTCCACAGATATTACCGAGCGCAAGCGCACAGACGAAGCCTTGCGCCAGGCCCAAAAAGAGGCAGAAGCAGCCACCCGTGCCAAATCGGAGTTTCTGGCAAACATGAGCCATGATATCCGCACGCCCATGAATGCCGTTATCGGGATGACCAGTTTACTGCTCGATACCAGCCTGACTTCTGAACAGCAGGAATATGTGCAGACCATTCGTATCAGTGGCGAAGCCTTGCTCTCCTTGATCAATGATATTCTCGACTTTTCTAAAATCGAAGCCGGCAAACTGGAACTGGATATGCATCCGTTTAGTCTGCGTGATTGCATTGAAGAGAGCCTGGAACTGATAGTGCCAAAAGCTGTTGAAAAAGGGTTGGAACTGGCTTACGTTATAGATGAGCAAGTGATGGAAACCGTCGTTGGCGATATTACCCGTTTGCGCCAGATACTCGTCAACCTGCTGAGCAATGCCGTCAAATTTACCCATCAAGGGGAAATTATCGTAGCGGTTGAGCAGATGACCTCCGCATTCCCTGGCTCTAGTACACAACCCGTGAACGGTGCCAACCAATCCGACACGCTCACCCTGCATTTTACCGT
>CAYFVX010000385.1:0-4995 GCA_964346425.1 uncultured Chloroflexaceae bacterium
CCCTTTGTCTTCAAAGGGCGGGTCAATGGGGGCGTGGCGCATATGGATGGCATCGGCTGTCAGCCGGTGTTCAGCGTGTTGATTGCCTCGGCATTGTCGCCGCAGCCGGTCGATATTCACGTGGAGAACCCCGGCGAGACGGCGTATATTGACCTGCTGCTCTACTGGTTTGACAAGGTGGGTATCCAGTATGAAAACGTCGGTGGCACGTATGAGCATTATGCCTTCCCCGGCAATCGTGCGCCGCAGGCGTTTGATGTGACGATACCCTTTGAATGGTCCGCACCGGGCTATCCGTTGCTCTCGGCGATCATTACGCCAGATTCAGAGGTGACCGTGCGTGGCATGGATATGAGCGATCCGTATGGGGATAAGCAGGTTATTGCCATTTTGCAGCAGATGGGCGCAGACCTGACGGTGGAGCATGGCTGCCTGACTGCCCGCAGTAGCGAGTTGCACGGCATCGAGGTGGATATGAATGCACTCCCCGACCAGGTGCCGACCATCGCTATCGCTGGCTGTTTTGCGCGGGGCGAGACGGTTATCAAGAATGCGTTGACGGCCCGCTGGAAGGAGTGTGACCGCATCGCGGCGGTTTGCAGCGAGTTGCGCAAAATGGGCGCGAAGGTGACAGAAAACGAAGATGGTCTGGTTATCCATCAGGATGGCAGTTGGCAGCTCAAGGGGGCCGAGGTGGATGGTTACTATGACCACCGCATGGTGATGGCCTTTTCGGTGGCGGGCCTGGCTGCGGATGGCGTGACGTGCATTTCGGATGCGCAGATGGTGGAGAAGTCTTTTGGTTCGTATATCCCGGAGATGCAACGGGCCGGGGCGAATTTCGAGATGGATGAGACCGATTCGGGAGAATAGGGGAAAAACGCAGGGGCGCGGAGGCGCGGAGGCGCAACAACAGTAGGGGTTTGGCGGTGCCAAACCCCTACCTCTGGTATGAGCAGATGAGGGTGCATGCAAAAAATCGTGCTCATTGGGATGAAGTCGAGTGGTAAGACGACTATCGGGCGGTTGCTGGCGGAGCGGTTGGGTGGTGTCTCGCTGGATATAGACCGCGAGATCGAAAAGCAACACCGCATAACCCATCAGGAAGACCTGCATTTCCGCGATATCTATATCCGCTATGGCAAGGAGTATTTTCGCTCGCTCGAATCGCAGACGTTGATATGGCTTGCGCATGCGTTGCAGGATGCCTGTTTTGTGCTTTCGACCGGCGGCGGGACGCCGCTGGATGAGCGCAATCAGGCACATTTGCGTTCTCTGGGTACGGTCGTGTTTCTCGATATTGATGCGGCAGTGTTGCTACCGCGCATCACGGCTGGCGGTATTCCGGCCTTTTTCCCTTACCCAGATGACCCGGCTCGTTCACTTCATGAGGTGCTGGCGGCGCGTCGGCCTATCTATCGCAGTCTGGCGGATATGACCATCACGTTCAGCAGTGAGCCGCCGGAAATGCTGGCCGCCCGTATCGAGCAGGCGTTGCTGGAGAAAGGAATGTAAGTGTTCACATTTTGGGGGAAGGAAGTTGTTGCCGTTTCTGTAGCCATTTTTGTCGAGACGTTGCACGCAACGTCTCGACAAAAACGGCCCATGTTTCCCCGCGAGAGTGAACAATGACAAAGGAATAACCTATGCAGATTGATGGAAATACGCGGCTTATCGGATTTTTTGGTTCAACGTATCGCACCAGCAAGATGTATGCAATGTATAACGCGGCAATTCAGGCTCTTGGTTTGAATTGTCTGTATGTGCCGTTTGCAGTGGACAATCTCGCAAAGGCGGTGGAAGGTGTGCGTCATCTGGGGATTGCGGCGATAGGGATTACGATACCGTATAAAGTTGACATCATGAAATTCCTGGATGTCATTGATCAGGATGCACAGCGCATCGGGGCGGTCAATGTGGTGGTGA
Source organism: uncultured Chloroflexaceae bacterium (assembly GCA_964346425.1). Taxonomy (GTDB): domain Bacteria; phylum Chloroflexota; class Chloroflexia; order Chloroflexales; family Chloroflexaceae; genus JAAUSY01. The sequence goes on from CAYFVX010000385.1 coordinate 1,927, forward strand.
ATGATGCGGGGTGTTTGCGCGGCAGCAATACGGATGGGCGTGGGGCTATCCGTGCGCTACGCGAGCAGACCGAGGTGACGGGCCAGCATGTTGCGCTGCTGGGGGCTGGCGGGGCGGCCAGGGCGATTGCGTTTGCGTTGAGCGATGCAGGTGCCAGTATGACGATTGTCAACCGCACGGGGGCCAGTGCGCAGGAGCTGGCGGAGGCGGTGGGTACGCAGGCGGAGTGGTGTGGGCTGGATGGGCTGGAGGATGTTCTGCAGCGCAGTACGATTGTGTTGCATACTACGCCGGTGGGAATGGCGAACACGCCGCAGGCAGACGAAACGCTCGTGCCGCCCCATCTGCTTCGCCCGGAGATGACGGTGATGGATATTGTGAGTAACCCCAGAGAAACCCCTCTTTTGCTGGCTGCACAGCGGTGTGGGTGTCGGGTTGTGTATGGATATCGGATGCTGCTCTGGCAGGGAGTAGACAAGTTTCACCTGTATACTGGCGTGGAGCCACCGGTCGAGGTGATGCAGGCAGCGATGGAAGCGATAAAGTAGCTAAAAACTAACACAACTCTAACACCATTCTTGCGAAGTACTAGCGGAAAACCTGTAAACTAGAGTACCAGTATTACAAATCAATGCGAGCAGAGAGTACATCTCCGCTGGAGGAGAAGGGCTTTGCGTGCCCTCCGTTCCCAGGAAGCTCTTGTATTGAAGAATAAATGTATTGATTTTGCAAACATTCAGGTGAAGGAGGAATGTTTTTATGGGTAAGATTGTTGGTATTGATCTTGGGACAACAAACTCAGTGGTAGCTGTCATGGAGGGTGGTGATGCCACGGTTATTCCAAATGCGGAAGGAAACCGAACCACTCCCTCAGTGGTAGCTTTTGCGAAGAATGGTGAGCGTCTGGTCGGCCAGACAGCGAAACGTCAGGCGACGATTAACCCGGAGAATACGCTCTTTTCGCTCAAACGCTTTATCGGGCGCAACTTTGATGAGATTGAGAAAGAGCGCGACATGGTACCCTTCAAGGTGAATAAGGGGCCGCGGGATGACGTGCGCGTGATTTCTAGCCAGACCGGGAAAGAATACGCACCGCAGGAAATCAGTGCGATGGTCTTGCAGAAGCTCAAGGCCGATGCGGAAGCCTATCTGGGCGAGCCAGTCACGCAGGCGGTGATTACGGTACCGGCTTACTTCAACGATAGCCAGCGGCAGGCAACCAAAGACGCAGGCAAGATTGCCGGGTTGGAAGTGTTGCGTATTATCAATGAGCCGACGGCGGCATCGCTGGCGTATGGTCTGGACAAAAAAGATGAGCAGACGATTCTGGTGTTTGACCTGGGTGGTGGTACGTTCGACGTGTCCATCCTGGAAGTTGGCGATGGCGTGGTGGAAGTGAAGGCCACCAGTGGTGATACCCACCTGGGTGGTGATGACTACGACCAGCGCATTGTCGACTGGATGATTGAGGAGTTTCGCAAGGACCAGGGTATAGACCTGGGCAAAGACCGCCAGGCATTGCAGCGGTTGCGTGAGGCGGCTGAGAAGGCGAAGATTGAGCTTTCGAGTATGGCCGAGACAGAGTTGAACCTGCCATTTATTACTGCCGATGCCAGTGGCCCCAAGCACCTTGCGCTGCGCTTGAGTCGCTCCAAGTTTGAGCAGCTTTGCTCCGACCTGACCGAGCGTCTCAAGGGACCGGTGACGCAGGCTCTCAAGGATGCGGAACTCAAGGCGACCGACCTGGATGAGATTGTGCTGGTGGGTGGTTCCACCCGTATGCCGCTGGTGACGGATATAATCCGCAAGGTGACGGGTAAGGAGCCAAACAAGAGCGTCAACCCGGACGAGGTGGTGGCAGTTGGTGCGGCTATCCAGGCTGGTGTGCTGGGTGGCGATGTCAAGGATGTCGTCTTGCTGGACGTGACGCCGCTTTCGCTGGGTGTTGAGACGCTGGGGAGCGTGATGACGGTCTTGATTGAGCGCAATACGACTATCCCGACCAAGAAGAGTGAAATCTTCTCGACGGCGGCCGATGGGCAGACGGCGGTAGATATTCACGTGTTGCAGGGTGAGCGCAAGATGGCACCGGACAATATGACTCTGGGCCGCTTCCGCCTGGAAGGTATTCCGCCAGCCCCGCGTGGTGTACCGCAGATTGAGGTGACGTTTGATATTGACGCCAACGGTATTCTCAACGTCCACGCGAAGGACAAGGCGACTGGCAAGGAGCAGCGCATTACGATTACTGCCAGCACCAATCTGTCGAGCGATGAGATTGACCGCATGGTGAATGAGGCGAGTGTGCATGCGGAGGAAGATGAGCGTCGCCGCCAGTTCGTCGAGTTGAAGAACCAGTGTGATAGCCTGGCGTATCAGGCAGAGCGCACACTGAGCGACCTGGGCGATGATAAGGTTGAGGCTGCGGAGCGTGAGCGCATTCAGGAGAATATCACCAACCTGCGCAGTGCTATGGAGCAGGAAGACGAAGAGCGTATGAAGACGCTGATGGCCGAGTTGCAGCAGGACGTGTATAAGATTTCGCAGGCGGCCTACACCGATGGTCAGGAGCAGGCGGCTGGTGCAGGCGCAGCAGGCGGTGCAGGAGCCGCAGGCGGCACTGGTGGCGGCAAGGACTCCGGTGTGGTCGAGGGTGAGTATACGGTTGAGTAGTTGATACCAGTGAGGAGTGAGGAGTGAGGAGTGATAAGTCACTTCAATGCGCTCTATCGCTCCAGTTTTCGCAACTCTTCACCCGAACATGGTATGGCACCAGGAATGTCATGTTCGGATAATCGGGCAGGAACCACGAATACCACGAATGTGGTGTTCTTTCAAGGGAAATACGGTGACGAAGGAACGAACCGGGATGGGCGACAGTGGTAGTTGTTGCCCATCCCTTCCCTTTCTCACAAGTGTAGACTTTTTTGGAAACCGCTTTGCAAAGCGGTTGAGGAAATATCGTAGCAGCGGCTTGTAGCCGCTGGATATCCTCCAGGTGACACATCCACGGTGCAGCAACCGGGCGGGTTTTGCCGCGAAAGAAACGGATATATGGGCAGATCCCGC
>CAYFVX010000386.1:0-4993 GCA_964346425.1 uncultured Chloroflexaceae bacterium
ATAGTCTTTAAGAAAAAGAATCTGAATCTGTGCATGTTTAATGCTCACTGGGAGTGCGTAAAAAAAGGGATGTTTTCAGATTCTTTTTCTGGATGTCTATAGCAGAAAAGTATTTCATTCGCATTATTGTTATCTGTGCTATACATCCATCTTGTCATCTACAAGTTGCTCCATTGTTACCCCGAAAAATTGGGACACGTTGTATACGATCTCGGCTCCTGGGCGTCGCTTACCGCTCTCAAGATGGTTGACGTGAAACCGCGTAATATGTCATCCTACACGACCACCCCGCCCTGGCGCAGCACGCGTGGCTGGTCTCCTGTGCAATCTACCACCGTTGAGGGGATGCCGCCTGGGGCAACTCCTCCATCCAGTATCAATGGCAGACTGGTGCCGAGTTGAGCATACACATCAGTAGCGGTAGTCGTGTCGGCAGCTCCATGCAGGTTCGCACTGGTTGCGGCGAGTGGTTGTCCGGACTGGCGGATGAGCATACGTAGCCAGTCGTGATCAGGCACGCGCAGAGCCACACTGGTGCCCTGCGCTATCAATTCGCCTGGTAGATGCGCGGCGGCTGGCACCACCAGCGTCAGCGCACCGGGCCAGTGCTGATTGGCAAGACGGACTGCCAGGGGGGGGATGTGGCTTGCAACTTGCTCCATGTCCGTGGCATCGGCCAACAAGACGGGAATGGGTAGTGAGAGCGGGCGTTGTTTGATAGTGTAAAGCTGGCGCACGCCGCAAGCATCCAGGGCTGAGACACCGACCCCATACACCGTGTCGGTAGGAAACGCTATCGGCTCACCTGTATGCAGGTGGGTAAGGGCATGCGAAAGCGCGTCAGGCGCACTGAGGGGGAGAATAATAGCTGTCATGGGATAGTGCGGAAGGTGATATAGATAACGACTGCCAGCAACCCGCTCCCAAGCAGACCATACTCAATGAACAGATGGCGTTGCAGGGTACCGCTGGCATGATGTTGCAGCAGACTGACGGTGATATAGAAAATGACCAGGAGCAGTGCGCCACCCAGCAAAAAGGGGGCGGCCCAATAGTTCAATGCCCATGTCACCTCAGCGAGCAAAAGACCGACAATCAACGAGAGCCAGAACTGCCCGCGACGTGGTGACCATTGCAAAACCTCATAGGCCAGGAGCGTACCGCTCAGCCCGATAAGCGAGGCAGAATAGAGCGTGCGCAAGCGGGCATAATAGATAGCACTATAGCAGCCAAAAGCCACCAGATAGGTGACAGCTTGCAGAGCCAGTTGTGCTTGCTGGCGGGTTTTATCTACACGCGCCAGGGCATAGTGTTGCCCAATGAGTACTCCCATCAGCACACCACCAGCCGCAATGAGAGCCAGTTCAAAGGCAATACCGGGTAAATCGGCACTAAACAGGCGGAAAAAGGCAAAAGAGCCAATCACGCTGAACGAGGGCAGAATCCAGAAGCCCGGTGCAATCTCTACTTGCATAAAGCCGAGATTGATGACCGGGTGGGAGTGAGTTTGCATGGCCGGGTGAGCACGTGCCAGCAGGTCGGCACCGGTGCTGGTGATAATGACCAGCGCGCCGATGAGCACCCAGGAAACAGTAATCGTTGGCAGGTCGCCTCCCAACTGAGCCCGCAAGATATTGGGATTAGAATCAATGGAGAGGACAACAGCCAGCCCCAGAATGACGACCAGCACAAGCGAAACAATGCGGTCATACCGCGGTGGTAAAGGCTTCACTAGCTATTGCGCTCTTCCTCACGTTGCAGGTAGCGGGCACGCTGTTCCTGGACAAATAATGGAGGAACCCCATAGAATGCCCGCTCTTCATCAGTTATTTTCGGGTCAACCGTGCTGAGCGACCAGCGTCCGTTTTGTTTGATAATCTGCGTTCCAAAGCGTTGCGGTTTGCCTATGGAGAGCAACCAGCGGTCCCATGCCATAGCCATAAGTGTCCATGCGCGTTCTTCGCTCTCCAGGGCTGCCTGGCGAGCAAAGGTACGTGCCAACTGAAAGTGGATGGTGCGTTCACCATACAGCAATACCAGCGCAGCATGAAAGTTGTCACGCGAGTCGAGGATAACTCCCTGCTGATGCAGGAACATCACTCGCTCGCAGCGTTGCCGCGCTGCGCCCTCTTCGGCAGTTTCTGAGCCTGTCTGGGCTTCGATAGTCTCCTGGGCGAGGCGTGCCAGCTCGTCGCCCGGATCTTCGAAAATTTCATCGTTCATAACAACAACACATCGTAAATATTCAACCAGCGTTCTTGTCGGTCTTGCTGACCAATGGTGTGATTGACAGTTGAACATTTACACCATAATAAACACGCTCTTTTATGATTGTAGCAGGTCTGATAGGTAGCGTCAACCGTTGTATTGCCGCAGAGCGACCGGGCGGTAGGAAAGGCGGTGGATGGGTGAAATGCCGAGGGTATCCAGTGCGCGGCGATGCACTGCGGTGCCATATCCCTTGTGGCGTGCAAAGTAATAGCCAGGGTAGGCGCGGTCTGCAGTGTGCATCAAGTGGTCACGGCTTACTTTGGCAACGATGGACGCGGCGGCGATAGAAAGGCAGTGTGCATCCCCCTTGATGAGTTTATGTTGCGGCAAGGAGAGTGGTTCAAGCGTCAGAGCATCAATGAGCAGGGCGTCAGGCAGACATGGCAGGGCAAGCATGGCTATAGTCATTGCCAGCCGCGTAGCCGGAACGATGCCCATACTATCAATCACATGAGCAGGCACGGCACCAACCCCAACGCCGGTAGCAGTTCGCGTAATGATTGCATAGCCGTCTTCCCGCTGGGCTTCGGTGAGTTTTTTCGAGTCGTCAATACCAGTCAGCAGGTCTGGTTGTTCCAGCACACTCGATGGGAGCACCACTGCTGCGGCTACGACGGGACCTGCCCAGCAGCCTCGGCCGGCCTCGTCTATGCCAGCGATGGAGCAGTAGCCTGCTGCACGAAGTTCCAGCTCGTGGGTAACATCAGGTGCCATCTTGCATCTTTCCCACCATGACCAGCACTTCGCTGTTGCCAACTTGCTCGCGGTGAACCTGCATGGTAAAACCTGCTTGTTCAAACAGGTGGAGGTAGGGATGGATCGTTGGCTGTTCACGGACGACGGAAGCTTGAAACGTCAGCCGGTAGGCGAGGTCTACCGCTCGTTCATACCAGCCATCGCTGGTGAATCGGGCTGCATCTACCAGAATACATTGTCCATCTGGTGCAAGGATTGTCTGAATCTGGGACAGGGTTTCAGGATGGAGGATATATTCGCTGGGAAACGTTGCCAGAATAGTATCAAAACTGGCAGGAGCAAATGGGAGTTGCTGGGCTACAGCATGCACTAGCCGCGCCGCATGCGATGTATGCAGGAGGCGTCGGTTGGTATGCCCAAGCATAAAAGGTGAAGCATCCAGCCCCACCACAAATTCTGCGTATTGTTCAGCCAGTGCATATTGGACATAGCCGGTACCGCAGCCCAGTTCCAGAACCCGTCCGTTGAGATACGGAAGTGCCGCCAGCGTCCACTCTCTCCACAACCCGCGCGAAACAAGCCAGGCAACCGTATCATAAGTCCAGGCAAACTCGCGGTAGAAGCGGTCGAAAGCCCACTTGATAAGGAAGCGATAGAGGAGCGGTGCAGCAAATCTAATACCGTCGTTCTTTAATACGTGCTGCTTTGCCGGTGCGCCCTCGCAAATAGTAGAGTTTGGCACGACGCACTTTTCCTCGTCGTCTGACTTTGATTGAATCTACGCGGGGAGCGTGAACCAGGAAGGTACGCTCAACACCAATACCATGTGACGCGATACGGCGGACGGTGAAGTTTTCGTTGATTCCGCTACCACGGTGGCTGATAACCACCCCCTCATATTCCTGCACACGTTCGCGGTTGCCTTCAACGACTTTCACACCGACGCGCACGGTATCACCGACACGAAAGTCAGGAATATGTTCTTTAAACTGGCGACGTTCTATTTCTTGTATTATTTCCTGCGACATCTGTCAGCTATCCCTTTCCATCATTGCCTCAAAAGTGTGCCGGTTACCTGGCACAACGTTCGATATTATAGCATAAAATGCTTTGTAGCATAGCAGCGGAGAACAATAAAAAAACCTGCGGGTAGCAGGCTACGCTTCATCGAATTCGGTTCTTGAAAAAAATCACAAAAAAGCAATGGTGGGCCCCCAGGGACTCGAACCCTGAACCGACGGATTAAGAGTCCGCTGCTCTGCCAATTGAGCTAGAGGCCCACGTGTTATTATAGGAAGTTCATGCCCCTTTGTCAACTGGTTGAAGCCATGTAGCTGTCCACGTTTATCTTCTTGCCAGACGCTGGAGAAGACTGTGCAAAGATTGCTTTGTTCTGCTTTCGTCTGGGGCTTGTTCACAGGATTCCTGTACCCATTCGGCAATATAGCTCTTCTCCTCTTCATTTGCATGCAATTGAATAATGGCCGGGATTTCATGCGCCAGACAGGGACCGTTGTGGGTAACATCCCAATGGTAGATATCAAACAGGGTTTCAAAGATTATGCCACGAATGTCGGAATTGATGACACCGGGCAGACAGGTATGCATACCGGTGATACATTGCTCAACGATATGCTTTACGTGGTCTTCGTGGTCGCTAAGAATGACCTCATCGTCATAGAAGCATTCATGCGCTATGACCTGGTAGACGATTGCAGCATTGAGCCAATCATTCAAATGCACATACTTTTTTGCGTTCTCGAGCAACCGTTGTACGTCGGTGGCAATGAACGCATGGGGATTTTTGGCACCATCTGATTTGACGAAAATCTCCTTGACCTGGTGGGTTATCGCGATAGTATCCAGGAGTGGATAGGTATGTTTTGCGTTTTGCGGTGTAGATTCAAGCAAGGGTGTCAGTTCAGGGGAGTGGGCAAGCATCCTGTGTATCAGATTTTTCATCTCTTCCCGACTGAATTCTTGCAGGATAGCTTCAATTTCGTGATCTTTCACGTTTCTCTCTCCC
>CAYFVX010000387.1:0-4991 GCA_964346425.1 uncultured Chloroflexaceae bacterium
AGGCGCAAAGCCGCAAAGGTCCGGACAGGAGATGGGGTTTCCCAACAGAGTCCCTTTTTGTGGGACTGAAGCCCCACAAACTCGTAGGGATACATGCCTTGCATCGCATGAGAAAGGCATGGTGGCACGTATTTGCGCGAAATCCTGGGAGCTTCATGATGCGTATGGGTTCTAACCATGCCCTTCCCCTGTGCGTTGTTTGTGGCTTTGTGCGAGGCTCTGCCCGGAGGTGCTCAGAGTTGTGCAACTGGCAATCGCTTGCTATGATAGGAATATGCAAAGAATGCCGTTACCTGGCTTCGCAGAAAAATGCAGGAACACAGGTCCCCGGCTCTCCCAATAGGAGAAACCTATTGAGGGGCAAACAGTAAAACACTGTTGAGAACATAATCAGGAGAAACGAAAGCATGATCCCAACAACCAGCCATCGGGGAGATATTCTTCTTGTGGACGATGAGCCAAATAATCTGCGGTTATTATCACGTATCCTTGCCAAACATGCCTACAATGTGCGCACCGTTACGAGTGGCGAACAGGCTCTTGATTCCATGGGAATTGAAATCCCGGATATTGTGCTGCTGGATATCAATATGCCAGGGATGAATGGCTATGAGGTGTGTCAGCAGATAAAAGCGCAAGAACAGACGCAGCATATCCCCGTTATTTTTATCAGTGCGCTGGATGAAACTCTGGATAAGGTGCAAGCATTCAACGTGGGTGGCTCTGATTATATTACCAAGCCTTTCCAGATGGAAGAGGTGCTGGTGCGGATTGAAAACCAGTTGATTATCCAGCGGACCAGACGCGAGCTGCAGCAAGCCAGGGAGATGGCAGAAGAGGCCACCCGTGCAAAGTCTGAATTTCTGGCAAGTATGAGCCACGAGATTCGCACGCCGATGAATGCCATTATTGGCATGACCAATCTGCTGATGGATACCGAGCTAAATACCGAGCAGCAGGAGTATGTCAAAACAGTGCGCACCAGTGGTGATACGTTGCTCACGCTGATTAACGATATCCTCGACTTCTCCAAAATTGAAGCGGGCAAGCTAGAACTGGAGCCGCATTCCTTCAGGATACGTGATTGTATCGAAGAATCATTGGAGTTGATAGCCCCAAAAGCTGCAGAGAAAGGGCTGGAATTGGCCTACTGGATAGATGAGCAAGTCCCCGAAACAATCATTGGTGATAGCACCCGCGTGCGGCAAATCCTGGTCAATCTGCTCTCGAATGGGGTGAAATTCACCGATGAGGGTGAAGTGATGGTTATGTTGGAGCAGGGTACATGGCCGATGGTCACCGGCGACCAATCGTCGCACAATCATTTTCCGTTGTTGCTCAGCGTGCGTGATACGGGTATTGGTATTCCACAGGACCGCCAGGAGATTATTTTCCACTCTTTCAGTCAGGTGCATGCGTCAACCACCCGCCAGTATGGGGGCACAGGGTTGGGATTGACCATCAGCCGACGACTGGCCGAGATGATGCACGGCACGATGTGGTTGCAAAGTGAGGTCGGTAAAGGCAGTACGTTCTTTGTTTCGTTCATTGCGGAGGCTCTGGATACCGAGCAAGCCGTTCCCATGTTTTTCATGGAAAAGGATTCGGCTGCGTTGTTGGCGGGCAAACGGGTGCTGGTGGTGGAAGATTACGCTATCAACCGGGATATCTGCGAGCGGTATCTTACGGCATGGGGGTTGCTGCCCAGAAGTACCCAGTGTGCGGACGAGGCGTTGCAATGGGTGCAGTCTGGGGAATCTTTCGATATAGCCATTCTGGATATGCATACGCCAGAAAGTAATGGCATGCTGCTTGCCGAAAAGTTGCGCAGTTTATCTGTCAACAAGAAACTCGCTATTGTTCTCTGTACTTCCGTTGCCAATCGGCACCAGATGGGCAAGCAACAGCATGAAGCAGTCGTTTTGCTGATGAAGCCTGTCCGTCCCCGACCGCTCTATGAGACGCTGGTCAATATTGTGCGGGGTAGTCCATCAGAAGGACAGCAGATTGTCCCTGCTGGTTCGATTGATCGCGAGCTAGGCAAGCATTATCCCCTACGCATTCTGCTGGCGGAAGACAATATTATCAATCAGAAAGTTGCACTGCGTATCCTCGAACGAATGGGGTATCGCGCAGATGTTGCGGCGAATGGGCTTGAGGTGCTCGACGCTATGCGGCGGGTTGACTATGAAGTTATCTTGATGGATGTGCAAATGCCAGAGATGGATGGTTATGCAGCCACGCGTTCTATTCGTAGCTTGTATTCTCCAGCAAAACAACCCTATATTATTGCGATGACTGCGCATGCCTCAGAACAAGACCGCCAGCAATGTTTGCATGCAGGGATGGATGATTATGTGGGCAAGCCGGTGAAAATTGATGAACTGGTTGAGCGATTGAAGCAAGCCTCCCATTTCTTGCAGTATCGGGAAGAACGGGCAGGAGAAGCACACCATCAATCAATTGCTCACCAACAGGACATGTCTGCGCCAGAAACTCCCCTTCCTCCACCGATAGATGAAACGACCATCAAGGGCTTTCTTGCGCTGTTTGATGAACCGGCTACCGAGATTGTAAAATTGTTCCTGGAAGATGTGCGGGCAAAGTTGGAAACGCTGCGCCAGCAGACGGAAACCATAGACACGCAGACGCTTGCCAGCCTTGCCCACGAACTCAAGTCGAGCAGTGCGCAGATTGGTGCGCTGCATATGTCGAACATGCTGCAGGAACTGGAAAATCTGGCAAAAGAAGATGAAGCGCATCTTGCGCTCAAGCAGTTTGTGCATATTGAAGATGAGTATAACCGGGTTTGTCAGGCATTGCAGCAGCACGTGCGTTGACAGGGGCAAAGGAGAGTGTACAATAGGGGGATGAGGGTGATGGCACGAAACATTTCGATAATTCTGCTGGGTATCTGGATGACCGCTGTCGTCGTTGCGGTTTTTCTGCTGCTGCCACAATATGAAGGATTGGGTAACACCGGCCGGATTATGATTTTGCATGTGCCGACCGCCTGGGTAAGCGTGCTCGCCTTTGCGCTTTCGGCTCTGTTTAGTGGGCTGTATCTCTGGCGTGGACGCACGATAGATGATGACCGTGCGCTGGCGGCGGCGGAAAGTGGGTTGCTGTTCACTATTCTGGCAACGGTCACAGGCATGATTTTTTCGCAGGTTGTCTGGGGGGTTTTCTGGAACTGGGATCCGCGGCAGACTTCGATCTTTGTGCTGCTGCTGATCTATGCCGCCCTGTTTGCGTTGCGGTCGGCGGTTGAGCATATTGAGCAGCGGCGACGCTTCAGTGCGGTCTATTCGCTGTTTGCCTTTGTAACCGTACCATTCCTGGTGTTTATTGCCCCGCGTATGAGCGAGAGCACGCTGCATCCAAACTGCGCGTTCCTGCCCGGCAGCAAATGTGATGGGGTGGAACTGGAAGTCGGGCATATCGGGTTGCTGGGTGACCGCAAGGTGCAACTCCTGGAGTTGCAGCAGCAGGAAACGCTCGTAACCGCACGCGTCAAAGTCAGCGAACCCGGCTTGAGCAGCGAGACCGTTCTGGAGCCTACGTTCAATCTCGCGACAGCCGAGCCAGAGCATTTGCCGCAGATTCCAGGGGTGAAATTTCGCCTGTCGCTGCAGGCGGTAGATAGCGATGCGGGAATGGGATTGATCAATATTGAAGCCCCCGGCACTGGCTTGCTCAACAACCAGCGAACGCTTATCACGTTCCTGGCGTCAATCATTGGTTTTACCGGGATTTTCGTTTGGATGTTTCACATCCGCGTCATCCTGCTTGGCGTGCAGTGGGATCTGGCGCGGCGAGATGGGATGGTCGTATGAGTGATGCAGGAGTAACGCTCTATGTGGTGCTGGCGGTTGCGCTGGCGGTATGGCTGGGGATTTTCTTCTATCTCTGGCGGCTGGATGCACTGGCCCACGAGTTGCGCCGCAGGCTGGATACTGAGCAAGAACGGGAGCGTCCCGCGGCACCAAGAGCAACGCTTGAAAAGGTGAAGGATGAACAATGATACTGGTAACAGGTGCGACTGGCAAGGTTGGCGGTGAAATCGTCCGTTTGTTGGCAGCGGATGGCTACAAGGTTAGAGCGGCGGTACGCAACCCGGAAAAAACTCGCAGTATGGTCTGGGGCGAGCATGAGCATGTCGAGATTGTGCGTTTTGACTATACCGATCCAGAAACGTTTGCGCCTGCGCTGGCTGGTGTTGCGCGTATGTTTATGCTCACGCTGACGATGTCTTCTTCGCTGGAGCTGGTCAAGACGATTGTGGACCAGGCAAAGCAGGCCGGCGTGCGCCAGATTGTAACGTTATCGGGCATGCGTGCATCTCATGATAAAACGTTGCCTTCAAGACAACTGGAGGATTATATTGCAGACAGCGGGATTGCCTATACTTTCCTGCGTCCCAACTGGTTTATGCAGAATTTTCAATCCCCGATGATGCGGAGCCTCACCACCGAAGGGCGTATCTTGCAGCCAGCCGGCGATGCAAAAATCAGCTATATAGATACGCGGGATATTGCGGCGGTTCCCGCGACTCCCCTGACGGATCCCCGCCACGAACATCAAGCGTATACGCTGACCGGTGGGCAGGCACTGGACCATGACGAGATTGCGGACATTTTCTCGCGGGTGCTTGGCAAGCAGATAACCTACGTTCCGCTTTCAGAGGATGAAATGCGCCAGATGATGCAACAGGCAGGCACACCAGAGAAAGCAACCGAGATGTTGCTGCGACTCTATCAGGGAGCACGGCAGGGAAGTTCTGCGCCCGTCTCGCCCGCGGTTGCGCAGGTGCTCGGACGCCAGCCTATCACCTTTGAGCAGTATGTGCGCGACCATTTTTAAAGCGTTGGGACGTGGGAGTGTTGAGGCGTGGGAGCATTGGAGCGTGGGAGCGTGGGAACCCTGAACCCTGAACCCCTCAATGGGTGTCACCCGTGGGTGCGTGAGGGAACCAGGTTCCCTCACACTCC
>CAYFVX010000388.1:0-4990 GCA_964346425.1 uncultured Chloroflexaceae bacterium
GCCAAACCCCTACCTGATAACCAATCCCCCCTTTACCATCAGAGTCCTGGGGGAGAGGGGCTTCTGAACTCCCCTTCTCCACCTGGGAGAAGGGGACGGGGGATGACGGAGTGGGGGGAGATGAAGAGATGTCCCTATGCCCCAGAGATTCTAAATCCACGCCTCTGGAGATTGGCACCGCCAAACCCCTACCTCCCCGCCGCATCCTCTGGTACAGTTTGCTATGCAGCAGCACAATCGTGAGCAGTGCCAGTCCCAGGTAGGTGGGATAGTCCCAGGTATTGGTGGCGCGGATCAGCCCGGTCATAAAGCCCATCAGGACAAACAGGAGCAGACGGGCATCTGTCCAGAAGCGCAAATGGGCAGGTCGCAGCCGTGCAAGCGCAACCGTGAGGCCCAGCAAACAGAGCGAAAAGGGCATGACAATCATATGCGGGTGCATATCGGCGAAGAGGAAGGTGAAGAAGGGAAACTCATTGACGGTGCCGGCGACAATACGTGTTGCATCCCAGAATGCCCATTCCGGGCGATGGCTCTGCTCGGCCGCATAGCCATTCAAAAACCACTGCGCCTGCACCAGATTGCCGAGCAGCAGCATGGCAAAGGGAGCCAGCACTGCCGCAAGTAAGGAGTGCCGATTGCTGCCCGCTGCCCGCCGACCGCTGCCCGCCGACCGCTGCCCGCTGTCCGCCGACCGCCGACCCTCGTCAATATCCGATGAATACTGAAACCGTTGTGCAGAAATATCGCCGTGCTGGACATTCTGCATTCTGCATTCTGCATTCTGCATTCTTTTGCCCCAGACCCCAGACTTCGCCAGCAGGTTATACACTACACCCCACGCACCGAGAGCCGTCAGCGCAAAAATGGTTGGCACAGCGAGATTGAACGCGACCGCGGGTATGATACCAGTCAGGTGGATAAGCGCACCGACCAGCACAAAGCCAAAGTAGTAGTAGTTGATTGTGCCGCCGGCAAACCAGGGATCATAGGGAGGAAAAGCCGCACTTTGCAGAATAGCGTTGAGATAGGCAAATTCCATCGGCTTTTCGCCACCACGCCAGGGGTGCCACAGGTCGGGATTGAGCCAGCGTATCAGCAGCAGCAGCAGAAAGGCGAGCAGATAGACGGCCTCAGCGGTGAGCAGAGCCGTGCGCTGCTCACGCCAGAACTGCGCAAGTGCCTGCCGTGAGCGCAAGGCTGCCCAGAGGCCGCCAATCAACAACGGTGTTGCACACACCCAGACGCTCTGTGGGGTGAAGGGCAGCAGGTGTAGACTGCCCAGCATCCACGCACCCCAGGCAACCAGGGCAAGGGCCAGCGTGCGAGCCAGCGAAAACCCGCCGTCTGGCACCTGGGGGAGCCAGCGAAAGAGTAGCGCAAACATTGCCAATCCCAGGATTTCCAGCGTCAGAAACCAGCGGAGTGCGGCGAGTATATCTGATTGTCCTGTTTGCTCAAACAGCGCAGACCATGTGCCGCCTGCGTGGTAGCGTTGCCAGGTATCTTCTGTCAGCCGCAGGGCGGTGGGTGCCTGGTCTGCTATGCCTACTGGTAGCACATAGACCTCATCCCAGTTCGCATGCCTGGTGATACGTGCCTCGGCCTGAGCGCGGGAAAATGAAGTTTTGCGAAAAATCAGCACACGAGGATGGTCATAGACATGAAAGCTTTCTTCCGCTTGCTGGTCAGGGATAGAAATACCCAGTATGGAGGGGTAAGAGGTGATATCAGCCACCAGTTCAAAGCCCAGGTTTTCCTCGAACAACTCGTGGTAGAAGCGCATCGTCACGGGATAGCGCATGGGGAGTTGCTTGATAGAGTTATACACTCGACTACTGGTCAGTGTCAGGTACTGCGCCTGCTCAAGCTGGTCGAGCAACCCTTGCAGATTGTGCATCCCGCCGCCCGTAAAGTTGACGGGCACGTTCTGCGCGTAGGTCGTCAGTGGTATCTGCGGAAAATCCTGTGCCCATTCATAGCGTTTGTCTGCTTCCATTGGCAGGGGATCATCCCACCATTCATGCGCAAGCGTTGCGCCGGGCGGTGCCTGCTGCGCAATCCAGCGGGCCGCCGTGATCCGCGGGTGGGGGCGGGTGTAGATACGCGTGAACGCATATGCCCACGCCAGCGTGCCGAGTACCACCAGCAGCAGCAAAGCGGGGCGGACAATGGAACGGAGACCGGAGACGGTGGACCGGAGACGGTGGACCGCAGAGGATTGAACGGCGACCGGCGACGATGGGTAGTCTACCGACTCCCAACCCCCGCCCCTCGATTCCTGACTCCTGCTCCCTGACCCCTGAGCGGCATTCTGCATTCTGCATTCTGCATTCTCCATTCGCTGCCCCTGACTCCCAATCAGCAGCCGCGCTGCAAACACCAGCAGCGGTGCAGTAATCGGCAGCATGTAGCGCAGGGCTACCGCGAACTGCCCCCCTTGCCAGAGAAAATAAAAGCCCACCCAGACCCACAAGACGAGCGATGCATGCCAGCATGCGGCTGTGCTGCCGCGGTTTGTGAGCCAGTGGCGGATATGCCAGTACCCGACTAGCAACCAGCCCAACCAGGCGACAACACCCGCCAGTGGGCCCATACCCCAGAGGATGAAATTTTGGAGCGGATACAGATAGTCAGTACGGTTGACCCACTGGTGTGAGGGAGGATAGTCTTCTTCGCCTGAATTGAGTTCGCGGATAATTTTTAAGTCCTGGAAGTAGCGCGGCTCAATGCGTATGTCTAGCAAGCCCTTGCCTGCCATCCAGTCCGCCGTGGTGCTCTGGCCGGCAATGGGTGGCGATGTTGGCGTTGAGCCGACAAACGCATAGGGTTGCAACACACGAAAGCTAAAAAATGCCAGCAGACCCACCAGCAACAGCAACGGCAAGCCGCGGGTGATTGTGTGGTGAAAAAATGATGGCAACCGCCCGCCCTTTGCCTGCCTGCTGAGTCGCCAGCGGTGTATGTTTTGCAGCAGAGCAACGAGCACGACGATGCCGAGCGCAGCCAGTGTGATACGGGTTGCCATTGCTATCCCAATGCTGATGCCAAGCAGCACAACCATCAGCAACGAGCCGCCCTGTGCAACGCGGACCGCCCAGTAGAGAGCGAGCAGGGTGAAGAAGGTCGAGAATGCTGGATCAACAAAAAAGTGCGCCTGTTGGATGTGCAACACGGTGAGGGCAGTCAGCAATGCAGCCAGCAATCCCACCCGCCGCCCATACAATGCTTTGCCGAGCAGATAGACGAGCAGGAGTGACCCTATGTCAAACAACACGGCCAGCGTGCGGCCTATCCTGACCAGCGAGCGCATGCGGGTCATATTTTCGCCATTGGGATTGAGCCAGTTTTGCAGCACAGGCGGCGCACGCGGATATGCTTGCTCTGCATTGGCACTTTGTACCAGGGACGAGGTGTCACCATCAGGTTGGGCCATAAGGGATGCATCGTTCGCTGACAAAGCCTCTGGCGGAGTGAGCATCACTGCTACCAACCGCGTCAACAGTGGCGGAGCAATGCCATAGATAAAAAATTCGTTGTCGCGCAGAACGTTCTGTGGGTTCGCCGGCGAGCGAGCTGCGTCGAAGTATGTGCTCAGGCTGTCGGGCAGATGGATGCGTGACGTAACCGAGACGAGAAAGCGTTCATCCGGATGCTGCAATGTGCCACCATCCCAGGTATGCAGGTTGAGAATACGAAAATAGCCACCGAGCAACAAGATGCCCAGAAGCAGGAAGCGGGTAAGCCAGCGTTTTGGAAGGGAGCGGGGCAACAAAGAACGACGATGATGTGTCGCCTGGTCAGGAGCATGGGGAGAAGAGTTTTGCGCCTCCATAAATGTGTGTTTATCCTGTCCTCGTGCGTACTACTTTTTGCGCGATTCGACATGCCATTGTCCTATTATAACGTTCACACAAGACAGGAGCAAGGAGATAAAGCGTGGGAGCGTGGGTGCGTTGGAGCGTGGGTGCGTGGGTGCGTGGGTGCGTGGGTGCGTTGGGAACGTGGGTGCGTGGGTGCGTGGGTGCGTGGGTGCGTGGGTGCGTTAGATTATTACGATGCAGGTACTTGTAGACGGTAGATGGCAACTTGTAGTCTTAGGTCGATGGTCTACCGTCTACGGTCTTTGGCATACCTACCACTCACGTTGTTCCTCGACCTGCGCCAATACCGAGCGATACAGCCGGTCATATTGCTCTTTGCCGCTTGTACTACCATAATTAACGGCTACATCAAGCATTGCTCGCAAGGTAGAAATATCATCGCGGGAGAGGAGCAAGAGCACATAGGAATCGGAGTCTATCAGATGATCAAATGGTATACCATAGAACGTTGCAAGTGCCTGCGCAGTTGTCTGTTGAACTTTCTGCTCACCATGTTCTATTTTCGCCAGTTCATTGCTATCCATCCCTACATTTTCCGCTACTTCTTCAACTGTTACCGTCCGTTTTTTGCGCTTCGCAAACTGGAGTCGTGCATGCAGCATTCTGGTATTCATAAAATCCCCCAGATCCATCTGAATTCAGTTTTTTCCACTGCACGTAGTATATCAGAAATGGCTGGTGGAGAATTCATCCCATAGGTGCGGAATAGCATTGCTCAGATATTCGGCAAGTTGCGGGCTGATTTCGACCACCGGCACATCGGCAAACAGATCAATCCGCTGCTCAATCGCCAGGTCAAATGTCTTGCATATCATCTCCAGCGTAAAATCTCGGTACACCACCCTCATCCTCCTCACATGTGTAGACTTTTTCGAGGGCAAGAACCTCGTTGGGAATCGTAGCCGCGGTTTTTAACCGCGGAATTTGCCCGTCTATCCGTTTCTTTCGCGGCAAAACCTGCCCGCCTGCTGCGCAGTGGATGCATCTCCTGGAGGGAGATCCATCGGCTACAAGACTTCTGTTGGTAAAGTCCCTCCAAGCTCTGGAAACGCAGGCGTCTTGCTTGCCCCGGACAGGGGTTTGGCGGTGCCAAACCCCTACCTTAT
>CAYFVX010000389.1:0-4988 GCA_964346425.1 uncultured Chloroflexaceae bacterium
ATCTCGCACGGTCATTTTAGTCGCTCGCCATGCCGGGAGAAAACTGGCTGCTGCGGCCAACAATAGTGAAAAGACCAGCCAGAAGAGTATCCCATCTATGGAAAAACGAAACGAGAGCGACGAAGAAAAGAGCAACGTGCCCAGGGTATAGCTCAAAAACTGCCCAATGGGTAACGACAACGCCGCGCCCATTGCCCAACTGAGCATGCCAATTAACAAGCCTTCAACCAGAAATATCTGCAAAACGGTTCCATCCGCTGCTCCAATGGAGCGCATAATGCCAATTTCGCGGGTGCGTTCAATCACATTCAGGCTCATGGTGCCAGCCAGCCCCAGTCCACCGACAATAGCAACCAGTATGGCGACGATCATCAGGCTGATGGTCATAACCTGCACGGCCTCGCGGTCGCCCTGGCTCAATTCATACATCGTTTTGGTGTAGCTGATGTCTACACTACTATGCTCGAAATGTTCTTCCAGGTCTTTTGCAGCCTGCGTCTGCGCGGCTGGCGAATGGTCTTCGGTCACAACGCGCAGGTAGCTCGTTTTGCCCACATCGCGGGCCACCCGTTCATAGTAATCGAGGTTGCTATAGGTCCAGCGGGCTTCGCCCATTGCTTTCATCAGACCAACGACGCGCCAGGTTGTCTCGCGTTCTTTGATTTTGAGCACGATGTCATCGCCAACCGCAATATCCGGGTCTTCGTGCAACAGTCCGCTGCTTATCACCAGCGCATTCTCATCCTCTGGCAGCAGCCAGCGTCCTTCCAGCATAATCGGGTCCATGGTGCGGGTGTCGGGCGGCACCGCGAACATTTGAATATCCAGGCTTTCGCTATCGTCGGGGTAGATGCGCCGCACGCGGTTGAGAGACGCGCTCTCGGCATAGGCTATGCCTGGCACGCGCATTGCCTCGTTGATCGCCTGTTCTGTGTTGTAGAGGCGGTCCAGATAGACTTCGATGTCGTGCCCATACATCGAGGTCATCATTTCTTCTATCGTTTGCCAGAGGGAGTCTTTGATGCTGAATACGGAGATGAAGAAGGCTCCACCGATGGTCAGGGTTAGCAAGGTCAGGGCTACCCGTGCTTTACGGCGGAAGGTGTTGCGCAGCGAAAGCAGCACGGGTCGCGGCAGGCCACGCACCCGCTGGATAAAGCGGTCAATTGCCCCATCGCCATAGGTGCTGGCGATAGCTCCACTGTCGAGGGCTTCGCGCACGGTGATGTGCGTGCCGGCGTTTATCGGGATGAGGGCGGCAATCACGGGCACCGCCAGGCTGATCGCCACTTGTAGCAGCAATACATAGGTGGGTATTTCGGCTCCATCGGTATCAAAGTTCAGGAAGGCGGCCATAAAGCCGGCGAATCCGCGGGCACCCATCTGTGCCAATGGGATGGCAGGTAGCAGTGCAAGTAGGCCAAAACAGATGACCAGCACCATGTAAATGCTCATGATCTGGGTAGAGCGAGCACCGACCGCCTTCATGATGCCGATTTGCTTGATTTGCTGTGCCAGCAGTGCGGCTATGGTGTTCGTCACCAGAAAGCCGCTCAAGAAGATGGCAAAAATGCCAAGCAAACCCATGACGGAGATGATGGCGACAATCAGAAAATTCAGCGGATGTTCGCCGGGTGGTGGCACTTTGGGAAAGGAGGGTTCGCGGCCAGAGTTCTGGATTTTCTCATAGACTTCTTCGGCAACAGCTTCATTATGCTCCTGATCATCTGCGTGTTCGGCGACACGGATGAGCATTTCGTTATATTTGCGCGGTTCGCCCAGGTTCTCCATCGTGTCCAGGGTGACATACCCATAGAACATACCCAGAAACGGGGTCGGCCACTGGGTGAGGTCGTGCGCGACGCCGGCAATGGTGAGCCTGTGCTGTTTGCCGTCGGGTCGTTCTATGATGACCGTATCGCCAATGTCTTTGCCCAGGGCGGAGAGGCCCGAACGTTCAAGGAGGAAGGTTTTTTCGGGGGGCGGCCATGCGCCGCGCTCAAACGTTATTTTGTTGACCTCCATGTCGTCAAAGTCGTCAATCGCCACCAGTTTGATGCTTTTCCATTCATCCGCTACCAGCACCTGCGCATCGAAATTGCGGCGGCCTTCTGCGGCGGCAACCTCATCCATATGGCGCACGACGTCCACCAGGTCTTCAGTGAATCCTTCGTCGTTGGACGAGACGGTGTCTATGGTGTAGTCTGCATTGAAGCCAACGGAGCCGCCGGTGGAGATGGTTGCGTGGGCAGGTTTGATGCGGGCATAGCCCTGATGGAGTTCGTGCGAGAGGATCGCCTGTGCGCCGGCAATCATACCAACGGCAAACACACCGACGAAGATAGACAGCACAACGAGCAGGGTGCGGGTTTTATTGCTCCACAGGTCGCCCAGCACCTTGCGCCAGCGTGGGGTGACCAGATAGTCAGCCGCAATTTCCGGATGGACCAGGATGTTCTGCTCGGATGAAGTACTCTTAGCCACAGTACGCCTCCTGTAGGACGCTGTTGGTAAAGTCCGGGCAAGTGCCTCGCGCAAAGGCGCAAAGACGCAAAGGACCGGGCAGAAGATACGGGTTCCCAACAGAGTCCTGTCGTGAAGTGGGTAACGATACCCCAAAGAACCAAACCGACTGGTCAGTTTGTTTTGAGTATACACCTTGAGCAGTGGGAAGTCAAGAGTTGATGTGCCTGATCTCTCTATGGTACGATAGGCGTATGAACTGTTGAATACCTCTTTCCAATTGAGGAGGAATACCATGTCGCGGTATATAGATCCGACCACAGATTATGGATTTAAGCGGCTTTTTGGACGGAGCGACAGCCCAGAGAGCAAAACGTTGCTCAAGCGGTTTCTTGAGGATATCCTGGATCTGCCTGCTCCTATTGCAGAATTGTCCTACCTGCCAACGGAAAAGATACCGGATGTGTTTGAAATGCGCACGGGTATCTACGATGTCTATTGTACCGATGTCGAGGGACGCCATTTTCTGGTTGAGATGCAACGTAATCGTCGCAGCCACTACAAAGAGCGCACGCTCTATTATGCCACCTTTCCGATTGTCCAGCAGGTGCAGAAAGGGACAGAAGGACCACCCTTTCGCCTGCTACCGATCTATGTAACCAGTGTGCTCAACTTTCGGATGGATGACAAAGCGCAATACTTGCGGCGGGTGCAACTGGCGGAAACCGGGAGTGGCGAGGTATTTTATGCTGGACTGACGTTTGTATTCATCGAGTTACCCAAGTTTACCCTCGGTCTGGAAGATTTAAAAACGGGAACGGACTGCTGGCTCTATCTGCTGCGTCATATGCCGCAGATGGAAGATATCCCGGAGAATCTGTCCCAGGATCCCTACCCGCTGGCATTTCAGTTGGCGCAAGAAGCAAACTTGAGCCGGAATGAATGGATGCAGTATCAGGCCAGTCTGAAGCAGTCACGGGATGAGCAGAGTTTCTACTACACTGGTCTGGAGGAAGGACGAGAAGAAGGACGAGAAGAAGGACGAGAAGAAGGAGTGCTGTCTTCGCTGCGCCAGTCCATTCTGGAAACGCTCCATGTACGCTTCGAAGTGCCGGCTGATATGGCCCAACAGATACAAGATGCGCTTGTTTGCATTGCAGATGAGGAGCGGTTACGCATGCTGTTCAAGCAGGCATTGCAGGCAGAAAGTGCCGAGGCATTTCGTGTTTTGCTGAATGGATAGTGGCGGTATCCGTGGCTCCGGGTTCGTCATTCCCGTTGAGTGCTGGCGTGAGACAGTATTCCTCTTTCTGAAAAGTCACCGAAACAGGAACCAGAGAAACTACACAACAATGGAGAAAGCAAACCTATGACAGACAACACCCCCGGAGCGGGCGATATGGATATGGAGACCTTTCGTCGCTCAGGCTATCAGATTATTGACTGGATTGCTGAATATTTGAGCCATCCGGAGAACTATCCCGTGTTTGCGCAGACGCAGCCCGGCGATATCCGGGCGCAATTGCCAGACCAGCCACCAGTTCATTCGGAGGCGATGGAGGCGATGCTGCAAGACTTTGAGCGTCTTATCCTGCCGGGCATTACGCACTGGAACCACCCGGCTTTTTTTGCCTACTTTGGTATCACGGGCAGCGCACCGGGTATTCTGGGCGAGTTGCTGGCTGCTGCGCTGAATGTCAACGCGATGCTGTGGCGCACCTCGCCAGCCGCGACTGAACTGGAAGAGACGACGCTCGACTGGTTGCGCCAGATGCTTGGGTTGCCGGCCGATTTTCGCGGCTGCATTATGGATACGGCCTCGGTTTCAACGCTGGTGGCTATTGCGGCCGCCCGCGAGCGGTTGAACCTGCAAATTCGCCAGCAGGGGATGGCAGGCCGCGCGGATTTACCACGGTTGCGCATGTATACTTCAGAGCAGGCGCATTCCTCGGTGGAAAAGGGGGCGATTGTGCTGGGTATCGGGCAGGAGGGCGTGCGCAAAATCGCAACCGATGACCAGTTTCGCATGGATGTGGAGCAGCTCAGCCTGGCGATTGAGGCCGATAAAGCGGCTGGCTGGTTGCCGTTCTGCGTGGTGGCGTCGGTTGGTACGACTTCGACCACCAGCATAGACCCGCTGCCGGCTATCGCCGACCTCTGCCAGCAGCATGGGATGTGGTTGCATGTGGATGGAGCCTATGGGGGGATGGCTGCGCTGGTGCCAGAGATGCGCTATGTGCTGGATGGCTGCGAGCGTGCCGATTCGGTGGTGGTCAATCCGCATAAGTGGATGTTCACGCCGATTGATTGTAGCGCGTTGTATGTGCGTGATGTTGCGCTGTTGAAGCAGGCGTTCAGTCTGGTGCCGGAATATCTCAAGAGCGATGAGACGGACGTGAATAATTATATGGACTGGGGGGTGCAACTGGGACGCCGTTTCCGTGCGCTCAAGTTGTGGATGGTTATTCGGCACTTTGGCACCGAGGGGTTGGTCGCCAATATCCGCGAGCATATCCGCCTGGGGC
>CAYFVX010000390.1:0-4973 GCA_964346425.1 uncultured Chloroflexaceae bacterium
AGTTAGCGGCAGTGTGCAGGTCGGCACGAAGATTACTGCCTGGATAAGCGAGACGGGCCAGCTTTGCGGCGAGGGAACATTGCAGCAGGTGGGTGAAGACGTTGGCTTTGTCATCCATGTGCTTGCCGATGGCCCCGACAATGGCGAGCCAGGCTCCCTGCCCGGCTCGCCGATGGCCCCGACAATGGCGAGCCAGGCTCCCTGCCCGGCTGCGGCATGAGCGGGCGCACGGTGGAGTTCAAGATTGCGGGAGAGGAGCAACCGCGCTGGGTGCTCCCGTGGGATAACACCCGCTTGATGGATGTGGAGGGGTTCAAGCTCTATCTGCCACTTGCCCGCAGGTAGCATCCCATAAAAGGCGTAGCGCGGGGCAAAGTCTGGCAACACCAGCCCTGCGCTACCAGGTAGGGGTTTGCCGCTGGCAAACCCCTACGGGCCTGCACCCACACCCGCTTCCCAAATTCCTCTTCCATCGATGATGTTGCGATAAACATACCCAGCGAATCCAGGACAACGGAAAAATCCGCACTTTATCCTGTCCTATCACCTCTGAAAAAGCGGAAAATCCCGTGAGAAAATACGGTAAAATATCCAGACAACAAAACCAGTGCATTGCTTCTTTACATACTGAAATTCCAGACCAGCACCAGAATATACGGATTTGCAGGTTGTTGGGAAGTTATTGCTGGTTATACCATATCCCGGTGAACAGTTGCGAAAACTGGTGCGTTAGAGCGCATTGCAGACACTCATCACTCATCACTCATCACGGTATTACTATTCCTAAACGTTATACTTGTCAGGTTCTCTGAAAGATTGTCGTTTGTTTACCAACTCATGCCATGTTCGCCTGATTACTTATAAAACGCTGAGACGCTGAGATGCTGAGATGCTGAGCCACAAAAAGGCAAACAGGACAATCAGTGTTCATCTGTGCGCATCTGTGGTAAAAGTCATTACCCGAACATGGTATCATTCGTTCATGGAGGAAAAATCTTTATGATTCGCACACCTCATCCTTGTCCACGACTCGCTGGTTTTCCCACAGGTCGCTTCTGGTTGGCAGCCCTGGCATTTGTGCTGGTGCTGATGATCGCTGCCATACAACTACTCTCACAGTCTCGTGTTCCACCATCACCCACTCCTATAGCCTTTAAGAAAAAGAATCTGAATCTGTGCATGTTTAATGCTCATTGTGAGCCTGTAAAAAGAGAGAAGTTTTCAGGTTTTTTTCTGGATGTCTATAACCCTTCCATGTGTGAGGATAGCCACATTGAAAATTGTGGTTTTGAATACACTGGCGCATGGTCAATGCGCGACATGCAAGCAACCAGTGAAGGGGTACACTCCGGTGAGAAAGCATTGATTTCTACCCCTGACGAGGACGGACTGACCTGGCAAACTATTGATATTCCCGCAAACGCCAAAGATGGCACGCTCACCTTCTACTGGAAAAACGAAAACCCGGATGTGGAGAGTGGTATGATTTCGCTGCAAGAGTTGACGCAACCAGACATACGGTCTGCGTTGCAACAGCTCCGCGAGGGACACAGCAACCCGACCGGCTGGCGCACCACCGATGGACTGGGAGTTTTCTTCTCAACCATGGTGGATAGAGAAAGAAAGGTTTACGGTACCACCGAATATGCCAGCAGCGAGGCGGGGTGGCACCTGGGGACAATCAAACTCTCCAGTTTCATTGACGACATACGTGGCAAAACCGTGACAATCAACTTTATGGTGTTACAGGACGACACGAAACCACATGCGACCTTCTCGATTGATGATGTTGAACTGGAGCTTGACTTTAATCCAGACAGATGTGAAGATGGACACATCGAGAATTGTGGTTTTGAATACACTGGCGCATGGTCAGTACGCGACATGCAAGAAACCAATGAAGGGGCACACACCGGTAATCAGGCATTGATTTCTACCCCTGGTAAGGATGGCCTGGCCTGGCAAACTATTGATATTCCGAGGAATGCCGGGAACGGCTTGCTCACCTTCTACTGGAAAAACGAAGACCCGGACGTCGAGAGTGCAATGTCCTCGCAGCACGCGTTGACACAATCAGACATACAGTCTGCTTTGCAACAGATTCGCCAGGGACGCAGCAACCCGACTACACAGCAGGAATCGCGCACTACTGATACACTCGTGGCTTCCTTCTCAACCACCGTGGATGGAGAAACCGAGATTTATGGTGCCAGCATTGAATATGCCAGCAGCGATGAGGAGTGGCATCAGGGCACGCTCGATCTCTCCAGTTTCATAAAGGACATACGCGGTAAACCCGTGAATGTCAACTTTATGGTGTTGCAGGACAACACTAAACCACATGCCATCTTCTCCATTGACGATGTTGAACTGCAGCTTGAGCCTGATCCGGAAATAACCTTGTGCGAAGATGGCTACATCGAGAATTGTGGTTTTGAACATGGCAGTTGGTCAGGGGAGTATAACATGCAAACAACCAATGAAAGGGCACACTCCGGTGAGAAAGCATTGATGTCTACCCATGGCGAGTACATACGGGCATGGCAAAGTATTGAGATTCCCGCGAACGCCAGCGATGGCACGCTCACTTTCTACTGGAAGAATGAAAACCCGGATCTGGAGAGGGGGTTATCTTCGCAGCACACATTGACGCAATCAGACATACGGTCTGCGTTGCAACAGTTCCACGAGGGAGGCAACGACCCGACGATGCAGCAGGAATCACGTACCATAGATACGCTCGTGGCTTTCTTCTCCACCACCACCGTGGATGGAGAAGAGGTTTATGGTGTCAGCATTGAATATGCCAGCAGCGATGAGGAGTGGCATCAGGGCACGCTCGATCTCTCCAGTTTCATAAAGGACATACGCGGTAAACCCGTGGATGTCAACTTTATGGTGTTGCAGGATAACACTGAACCGCATGCTGTTTTCTACATTGATGATGTTGAACTGGAGCTTGCGGTTCCTTCTGCCCCATCGATGTGCAAAGATAGCTCCATCGAGAATTGTGGCTTTGAGACGAACGAGGCATGGCAGGTGACTGACATGGACATAACTACAAGTAAAATCAACTCCGGGCTTCGGGCATTATCTTCCAGGCCAGGTTTGAATGGAGGTGCCTTGCAAACTATCACCATTCCATCAAAGGTTACCAGCGGCACACTCTCCTTCCATTGGAAGAATGTGAACCCGGATGATGGCAACATAGATGCCAGTCAGCAATCGGAACGCCAGAATTTTGCCGACGGGCCAGTCAACCAGGAGATTGCGCAGAGCCTGCGCAATCTGAGCAGTGCGAACAGCACACAGCACGACGGTTCGCTGCAACAAACCAATGCCAACCCGGATAGCCTGACCGTGTTTATCACCGATCCTGACGACCTCAGCATCGTCTATGGCTATAGTAGCGGATACTACGATTCGAATACCGAATGGCGCAGAACAGAGGTAGGTTTTGCGTCTATCCTTGATGATATCCGAGGCAAAGAAGTAAATGTGCTCTTCTATGTTTCGCAAAACGATGAGCAACCCCATGCTTTCTTCGTCATTGATGATGTAGAACTCACATTTGGAACCGATTCCGCTTCACCCAAACCTACACCCACGCCTGATCCTGATGCTATGCCTATCACGCTCTCCATCGAGCCCGGCTATGACACGTTCTTGTTGGAGTGGAATCCATCGAGTGATCCGCTGGTCACTGGCTATCAGATTGCACGTGGACGGCCCGGCGAAGAACTGGAACCGATCGACACTGCCAGCAAGTCTTTCTACATAGATGATCATAACAGCACATTGGAGATTGACACTGACTACTGCTATCAAGTAGCGGCACTGTATGCTAATAAGACGGTCGTATCAACCAGTAACATCGTCTGTGACACACTGGGCCAGGTGCAAATCTCTGTGCCGGATATCTGGACACGTCCCGGTGAGAAGATCATCGTGCCGGTCAATATCAATAATGCAAATGGCATGGCATTGGATGCGGTGGACATCTGGCTCGATTTTGATAGCTCTGTGCTTGAGTTTGTCGAGGTGCAAAACACCCAGATGATGGTAAACGTTGCGTGGGATTGGGATATTTCGACGCCTGATTCGTCAACAGACACCAGACGTCTCAAGATATCGTTTTTCACCGGTGCAAATCACCTTTACAGCAATGGCTCGTTGTTCTGGCTGGTGTTCAACGTCAGACAGGCTGCCGACGCCCCATTGCTCCTTGATCTGGTCGGGCGACAGCCTGGAACAGAAGGATGCGCTATCTTTGTTTCTAACTACTACCCACCCGAAATGGTCTCCTTGCAGGTCCGCGATGGTCGGATGACTGTCTCCAACGATGGTTCTGCCGGCTTAGGTGATGTGAACGGCGATGGTTTTATTCAGACGATAGATGCAATCAACGCCTTGAAAATTGCCAGCGGTGCAATGTCTGCGACCGATCGTCAGCGACAGGCCGCTGATGTCAATGGGGATGGCAAGGTAAATTCGGCGGATGGAACACTAATTCTCTACCGTGCGACGCAAGGCGAGTGGACGGCTGCGACAGAAAACGAAACGGCCAGAAGCGGTCCCATAAACGTTAGCATTGAGAGTGGCACGGCATACCCGAACGCTACGGTTGAAGCTACCATCAGAGCCACCGGCATGCGCAACTGGGCTGGTGGTGATTTCTGGATAACCTATGACCCGGACAAGGTCGAGATTGTCCCGTATGAAGATGGACAATATGTTGCGATGACAGAGCAGCTCGCCACAAAAAATTTTCAAATGGCTTCTAGCAACGATGCGGACAACGGGGTACTTCGTCTCTCGCTTGCCAGATACAATGCTTTTCACGGTAATGCAGACATCGGAACGTTCAAGCTTCATATCAAGCCAGACATGGAAAATAACAATGAGATAAACCTGACCCTTGCCAATGTCAGAATGAACGATATACAGGGCCAGGATATGGAACTGTTTTACCT
>CAYFVX010000391.1:0-4963 GCA_964346425.1 uncultured Chloroflexaceae bacterium
AAAAGGACAGAGAATGCAACAGAATGCCACATATCAAAGGAACGATAATAATACGCCCAACCACAGAACCAATAATCCCATTATTGAGGCCAGCCACGTAGATCTGGCATTCAGCGCAGCGACTGGCGTTTTTGATCTCACGTTTCAAGTTGCGGCTGGCTCCATCTTTGGCTTGATAGGACCAAGTGGTTGTGGCAAAACGACAACAGTTCGCCTGCTCAATGGGGTGTTCAAACCGTCCCGCGGAACACTGAACGTGCTGGGGCATCCCCCCCATGCCTGGAATGCCAGTTTCCATGAACGCATTGGCTACATGCCACAGAAATTTGTCTTGCATCCCAACCTCACTACCTGGGAAAATCTCATGTTTGCGGCATCTATCTATGGCATGCCCTGGTTTAAACGACGCAAGCGACTGGAAGAAGTGCTGGCCTTTGTAGAACTCGACGAGGCGCGTAACCGCCTCAGCCGCCACCTGTCTGGCGGGATGCAACGTCGCCTGGGGCTTGCATGTGCGCTGGTGCATAGGCCCGACTTGCTCTTTGCAGACGAGCCTGCTGCCGGTATTGACCCCATTCTGCGCGGGAAATTCTGGCAACATTTTCATCAGTTGCGCGATCAGGGCTATACCCTCTTCGTCACCACGCAATATATCGGCGAAGTGTCATACTGTGACAAAGTTGGCGTTATGCGCGAAGGGCATTTGCTCTATCTGGACACCCCGGCCGGCCTGCGCCGCCAGGCTCTCGGTGGAGAAATTATCCAGATGATTGTGGATGAGGAGCACGCCAACGAAACAGCCGCCATTCTCAAAAACCAGCCAATTGTGAAGCGTGTCCATAGTCTGGCAGAAGAACCCGGGGTACTCCGCGTGCATGTGGACGATGCCGCTCGTGCAATGCCCTCTTTGATCAATGTGTTTATGCATCACCCGGACATTGTTATCCGTCAGATCGAAGAACATTATCCACCGTTTGATGATATTTTTATTACGTTAATGAAGCAGTTTGATAATCCCTATGAATAAATTTTTTGTCCGCATTTTTTCGTTCTTTTTCAAAGAACTCAGCGAAATCTACCGCCAGCCCAAACTTATTCTGAGTCTGTTGCTGGGGCCTCTGCTCATTCTCGTCCTCTTCGGCATGGGCTACCAGAGCGACCCACCTCGCTGGCGCACTATCCTGGTTATTCCCGCCGAAACACGCGAGCAAGTTCCACTGCAAGACTTGCGTTACGCTATTCTGGCAAACTTTACGCTGGTGGATATTCGCGAAGATGAAACGGCTGCCCTGGAGCAACTTCGCAACGGTGAGGTAGATGTGGTCGTGCTGGTTCCGCCGGATATTAAGGAACGCTTGATGCGGGGCAACCGATCTCCTGTGACGTTCAAATACAACGAGATCAATCCTTTTAATGAGCAGGGCATTCGCTATCTGGCGTATGCCCAGGTCAATGAAATCAATCGTGCGTTGCTGCTGCACGCTACCCGCTATGTGCAGGAAGAAGCCGGCAGTGCGCGTGATTTGCTGGTTGACGTTCGGCTCAATCTTGAGCAGTTTGAATCGAGTATTTCTGCGGTGCAACGTGCTGATTTGCAGGATGTCCTGAGTGATTTACGCTATTCGCTGGATATTCTGCTCACCACTCCGATACCCTTTGTGCTTACCGACAACCAGCGTACCGAAATTGTGCGCATCCGCGAGCAGTTGCGTCGTCTGCGTAGCGACCTCATCGAAGTCGAACAAACGCTCAACAACAACGACCTGGATGAACACGAATTGCGCATCGTCGCCACCCGTGACCGCATTTCCTCCATCGAAAAAGAAGTCAGCACATGGACGACTCTGCCCCCCGAAGTGCTTATTTCCCCGCTGGAAAACCAGCATGAAAACATCCGCGGCTATTCGCTGGATTTTATGAGCTATTATGCACCGGGAGTTTTTGCGCTTATTCTGCAACATATGGCAGTGATGCTCGGTGCCCTTTCGCTGGTGCGCGAACGGCAACTGGGTGCGCTCGAACTCTACCGCGTATCACCGGTCTCGATGCTACAAATAATCCTGGGCAAATATATCAGCTATCTGATGCTCATCGGACTCATTGCCACGTTGCTCATGGTGTTGATCACTAGCGTGCTGGAGGTTCCATTTCTGGGAAATACCCCAGAGGCCGTTGGCCTGGTCGCTCTGTTTTTGTTTTCTACGCTTGGCTTCGGTTTTCTGATTTCGGCGGTTTCAAGCTCGGATAATCAGGCCGTCCAACTTTCCATGCTCATTCTCCTGCTGTCAATCTTCTTCAGCGGCCTCTTATTGCCGCTGGAATATTTCTCTGATCACTTTCGCATTGTCGGCTACCTACTGCCCCTCACCCATTGCATTGGTGGGCTACAGGACATTATGTTGCGAGGATTTTCCCCGGAGCAATTTACCTGGATAAGCCTGATAGCGATGAGCGCAGGAACGTTGTTGAGCGTCTTGATCATTTCAGGTTGGCAGTTCAAAAATCCGATGTGAACTACTCACCATTATTACGGTAGCACAGACGCGATACCTTTTTGCAATGTGCTGAATGTTTTGATATGTTTCAGGTCTATGCCACCCTGCAAAACCAGCGTGCGAGCAATCTCCGGCCGGATACCGGTCAAAATTGCCTGTGCCCCAAGCATCTGCACCCCCCGCGCGGCATTCACCAGCATTTCTGCCACCTGGCTATCCACTTCCTGCATACCGGTAATATCGAGAATAGCAAACAACGCTTTCTCGCGAGCTACTCCCTTGAGCAACGTCTCGGTCACCGCCCTGGCCCGTTCCTTATCCATTCTCCCAATGAGCGGCATAACCACCAGCGTATCCGCAATCGGCAACAACGGAGTCGAAAGCTCACGAATAGCTACCTGCTGCGCATGGATAAGTTGCTGCTGCAATGCAGCTCGCTCTTCCTGTTCTTGCTTGAGGCTGGTAATATCGGAGTAAAAACCAACCAGCGCATTGGGTTTTCCCTGCCGGTTGCGCAGCAGATAGTACGATACATCGCCGGGGAACGTACTGCCATCTTTGCGGCGACATTCCAGTGTCCCCTGCCACACCCCATGCTGCATAAGTTGCTGGCTCATCGTGACCAGTTTCTCACTGGCTGCTTCACTGACAAATGATGGAATAGGCATGCCAATACTCCGCTCGCCATAGCCAAACATCTTGCGAAACGACGGATTGGCATAGGTAAGCGTGCCAGACAACGAAGTCACTACAATGCCATCCGGCGCGTTATCAATCAAACTGTAAAATGTGCGCAGTTCCTGCTCCATCCACAACTGCTGGCTGATGTCGCGCACAATCCCCCCCAGATAGCGCGGCTGGTCATCACCATCATGCAAAACAAAGGTCGAAAGCTGCCCATCAAATGTGCTGCCATCCAACCGCCGATAGGTCACTGTGCCACGCCAGGAGCCGCGTTCTAACGATTGCGTGGTTGCCTCTTCCACTTTGTCGGCTGATTCAGGCGTGAATGCTTGCTGCACAGGTATTCCTTCATCCATATCATCATAACCCGTCATCCGCCGCGCCGCCGGGTTCATATAAACAAAAGTCGAATCGTTAAGGTCGGTCAGTGTGATCGCATCTGGCGCACTTTCTACCAGATTTTTGAAGAGTGTCAGTTCCTCCGTTGTGGTTGCGAGTTGTTGTTTGAGGGTAGCACATTCACGGCGGAGCATTTCTAATTCCTGGACCGTTTCATTCCGCAGTGTTTCCAGTTGGTCTTGCATCTCCTGCGTCACCGTTTGCACCAGCAAATCATGCAGCTTCTGCGTCGTTTCTGCTCCACTGGACGGCACATCAACCTGCTGGCCGTGATAATCGCTGAATGTGTTGCGGTTCCTGCCATTATTATGGTAGCTCACCGCAAAACTGGTCATATCCCCATTGGCAGATGGCGGTGACATATCTGGCATACTGTACGTATGCCCATTGACGGGCGTATAGTGGTGGCTTGTGCCCGATCCATTGCGGCTGTCAGATCTGGGGCGAAACGCATCCAGCAAGGAAGAGGTATCATGCTGCGCAACCATTGGTTGCAGCCTCATCATAATACGTTCCAGAGTTGCCTGCTGCGATTGTTCACCCTGCAAAACACTCGTAGCAGCACCATCTTGCGGTTCCTGGCTTTCTTCTTCCTGGCTGCAATGCGGAGAGTGCGGCGAGGTGCAACATTGTCTGGTCATCATCGAAGGCATGATTGCTTCTCCTTGGTTTGTTGTGTCTGGTAAAGATGCGCATACTCCATGATAAGAAAAAACTTCTCACCATGCTTGCATTTTAACCACCTTTTAACCCGGCGGTTTTTATGATTACCTGTCGTTTTTTACTGGAAAATTACAAGAGTGTGACAATTGTAGCAAGCTCCAGGCAGGTTTGTCAATAGTTTGTATAAATTCGTTAAAAAAATCGTGATTTTGCGTGGCAATTTTATTGATTTTGTACGATAATTGGTAGTCTTACAGCATTTAACACACGTGTCTCCCACCGCAGCGTCACTCTCTTCCCGTTGTCAAAGAGGGACGGTAGACGGTAGACGATGGACCGTGGACGGTGGTCAGCAACAACCAACTGTCGGACCTTTGCGTCTTTGCGTCTTTGCGTCTTTGCGTCTTTGCATGCGGGCTGCTGAGCTGCTGCCCTGTTTGACAATACCAGACCATCCATGCTACGATAGCCACGTTGAGGTTCTATTCGGATGAACATGGACCAGGACTCGGCGGCATGACATCGAGATCGTATTTTCCGAAACATCTCTTTGGTCGGGCCTTTGCGTCCTGTGCGCTCGTTGCGGTTATTTCCAACGGTTATACCAAATACGTTTGAATAGTGAGAGAAACTGCCAAGACGCCAAGAACGCCAAGATTCGGGCAATAGAGATGAGAAAAACCTTGTTCTCTCCGTGTCTTCGTGGTGAAAGAAACTATTCA
>CAYFVX010000392.1:0-4938 GCA_964346425.1 uncultured Chloroflexaceae bacterium
CTGGCATGGAAATCAGCATCAAAGATCTGGTACACTTGATCGCCCGACTGACCGGCTTTGGCGGCGATCTGGTTTTCAACACGGACAAACCAGACGGTCAACCACGCCGTTGCCTGGACACCAGCCGCGCCGAGCAAGAGTTTGGCTTCCGCGCGCAGACGTCGTTTGAGGAAGGGTTGCGACGGACGATTGCGTGGTGGGGGGAGCAGGGGAACATCTCTGCGGGAATTTGAGCATTGTCAAAATTATTCAAGTGAAAGAGCTATCAATCAGAAATGACGACATTTATCCATCCAACCTCCGACGTTGCGGATGATGCCACCATAGGCGAAGGTACCCGTATCTGGCATCAGGTGCAGATACGCAATGGCGTCTCGTTGGGCGAGCAATGCAATATTGGCAAAGGCGTCTTTCTCGATAGCGGGGTGGTGGTTGGACGGCGCGTCAAAATCCAGAACTATGTCTCGGTCTACCACGGAGTTACCATAGAAGCGGGCGTCTTCGTGGGACCCCACGTCTGCTTTACGAATGACCTGACCCCACGGGCTATCACGCCCGATGGCGAACTCAAAGCCGCGGATGATTGGGTGGTTACGCCAACACTGGTGCGCACTGGCGCAGCACTGGGCGCAAATTCCACCATTGTCTGTGGGGTGACGATCGGGGCATGGGCAATGGTTGGTGCGGGAAGTGTGGTGACCCGTGATGTTCCTGACTATGGTCTGGTGATCGGCAATCCCGCGCGTCTGCGTGGGTTTGTGTGTGCCTGCGGGCATCAGTTGGGTGCGCCCTATACCGAACATCCGCAGGACACGATTTCGATGACATGCCCGGCATGTCACCAGGTTGTCACGCTTTCCATGCAAGATTTTTTATCGGCTGATATGCGGGAGCAGTAGTTAGATTTTCTATGATACCAGTTTCCAAACCCTATGTTGGGGATGAAGAAAAACAGGCGGTTATCGAGGTGCTTGAATCCGGCATGCTGGTGCAGGGGCCACGTACCGCCGCGCTGGAAGAAAAGTGGGCAGAAGTGTGCGGTACCGCTTACGCGGTCGCGACCTCCTCTGGTACCACCGCCCTGCACGTTGCGCTGCTGGCCCACGATATTGGACCGGGGGATGAGGTTATCACGACTCCGTTTACCTTCATCGCCTCGGTAAATAGCATCATCTATGCCGGTGCGCGGCCGGTGTTTGTGGATATTGAGGAAGCGACGTTCAATATCAACCCGGAGCTGATTGAAGCGGCTATCACCCCACGCACAAAGGCGATTATGCCCGTGCATCTCTATGGGCATCCATGCACTATGGATGTCATCATGGACATTGCGCAACGCCACCAACTGGCGGTGATTGAAGATGCGGCCCAGGCGATTGGCGCAAGCTACCACGGGCAAAAAACTGGCAGTTTTGGCACGGGTTGCTTTAGCCTGTATGCCACCAAGAATATTATGAGTGCGGAAGGTGGTATGATTACCACCAACGATGAAGCTTTTGCGCAACGCTGTCGTATGCTGCGCAATCACGGTATGCAACGCCGCTATTATCACGATATGCTCGGTTTTAATTTCCGTATGACCGACCTGCACGCTGCAATCGGGTTGGTGCAACTGGAACGGTTGGCCGCATTTACTGCCAGCCGCCAGGCCAACGCAACGTTTTTCAACCAGCATATCCGTAGCGTGCAGACGCCTACGGTGCAAGCCGGTTGCGAGCACGTCTGGCACCAGTACACTATCCGCATTGATGGTCAGTCAACAGACGACAGTTCTGCCCGTGATAAAGCGGTGCAGCAACTGAACGGGGCTGGTGTGGGCACCGGCATTTTCTATCCATTGCCAGCCAACCAGCAACCGCATCTGCGGGAACTGGGCATGCACGAGGCGCATGTACCCATAGCCGAACGACTGGCGCAGCAGGTCATTTCCTTACCCGTGCATCCGCAACTGACGCAGCATGAGCTTGAAACGATTGTCCGTGAGGTGAATGCGCTATGACGTTACGTACCGCTGTGATTGGCGTGGGCATGATGGGCCGCAACCATGCCCGCGTGTATGCTGATATACCCGGTGTGGAACTGGTCGGCGTTGCCGATGCCAGCCTCGAAGCTGCGACTCAGGTGGTCAACCGCTACAGCGGCAAAGCGTATACCGACTATCTCCAGTTGCTGGAGGAACAACAGCCTGATGCGGTCACCATTGCCGTGCCCACCGAAGACCATCTGGAGGTTGCCCTGCAGGTAATCCAGCGTGGTATCCATCTGTTAATCGAAAAACCTATCGCCTATTCGGTTGAGCAGGCACAGCAGATTATCAATGCCGCACAGCAGGCGAACGTTGTCCTGATGATAGGGCATATCGAACGCTTTAACCCGGCGGTGGTTGAGTTGAAGCGACGCCTGACACAGGGCGAACTGGGACGTGTCTTTCAGATTGATGCCCGCCGCCAGAGTCCCTTCCCGGCACGGGTGCGCGATGTTGGCGTGGTGATTGACCTGGCGGTGCATGATGTTGACGTGATGCGCTATATCACCGGTGCGGAAGTCACCCGCGTGTTTGCCGAAACCGAGCGGCGTATCCACAGCACGCAAGAAGACCTGATGACCGGTCTGCTGCGTCTGCACGATGGCACGGTCGGGACACTGACGATTAACTGGTTGACGCCCACCAAAATCCGCGAACTCTATGTGACGGGTGAGCGGGGTATGTTTCGGGTAGACTATCTGCTGCAAGACCTGTATTACTTTGAAAACGCCACAACGAGTGGCAGCGAGTGGGAAACCATCCGCACGTTGCGTGGGGTCAGTGAGGGACAGATGACGCGCTATGTGGTGGCGAAAAAGGAGCCACTGCGTGCCGAGCTGGAACATTTCATTGCGGCGGTGCGGGGTGAGCAAGCGGTGATGGTCACGGGGTTGGATGGTCTCAAGGCCCTTGCGCTGGCCCGTGCGCTGGTGACAGCGGGGGTCAATCATCACGTGGTAGAAATGGATGTTTAAGCATATGCACCTGCACGAACTGCACGCGAAAGTAACCAGCCGCCAGGCCGTTATCGGCATCATTGGGCTGGGCTATGTTGGGCTGCCGGTGGCGTGTGTGTTTGCCGAGGCCGGCTTCCGCGTGATTGGCGTAGACATCAAGCCGGAGCGCGTCGCGAAAATCAACCAGGGCATCTCGCCCATTGAAGGCGACGAGCCAGGGTTGGCGGAACTGCTGCGCCAGGTGGTGGCAGACGGGTTGTTGCAGGCAACCACCGACTATGCGCATCTGGCAGCCGCCGATGTGCTCAGTATCAATGTGGAGACACCGGTGAATGCGGACAACCGCCCGGAGTATGCCGCTCTCAAAGCATCCTGCCGCAGCCTGGGGCCGGTGCTCAAGCGGGGTGCGCTGGTCATTGTCGAATCTACCGTTGCGCCGGGCACCGTAGACCGCGTCGTTGGCCCGGTGCTGGCAGAGAGCAGTGGGCAGCAGGTTAACCAGGGGTTCTACCTGGGGGCCTGCCCGGAACGGGTGATGCCCGGCAAGTTGCTGGCAAACCTGCGCGGCTTGAGCCGCGTGTGTGGCGGCAGCACACCCGAAACGGCGCAGGTGATGGTTGCGCTCTATCAGCATATTGTGCAGGCCGACCTGGATGCAACAGATGTGATGACCGCAGAACTGGTCAAGACAACGGAGAATGCTTATCGCGATGTGCAGATTGCGTTTGCCAATGAGGTTGCGCTTATCTGCGAGGCGAATGGCGCGGATGTGTGGCAGGTGCGCGAACTGGTCAATAAAAGCCCTTACCGCCAGATGCATCTGCCGGGGGCTGGCGTGGGCGGACACTGCATCCCCAAAGACCCGTGGCTGCTGGCCTCTTCCGTGCAGGAACGGGATGTCCCATTGCGGCTCATCCCCGCCTCGCGTGCGGTGAATGATGGCATGCCGCAGCATATGGCCGACCTGACCCGTCAGGCTCTCGCAGCCGCGGGACGTGACCTGGCAGAGGCTCGCGTGGCGGTGCTGGGCTATGCCTATCTCGAAAATAGCGACGATACGCGCAGCAGTCCGAGCGCGGTACTGGTTAGCCATTTGCGCGAGTTGGGCGTGGAGGTGGTTATCCACGACCCGTGGGTATCTGAATATCAGGGCGACCTGCGCACGGTCGTGCGCGGGTGCGATGCGGCGGTGATGATGGTGGGCCATACAGATTATCGCTCGCTGGACCTGCCCATGCTCACGCAGGAACTCCGCACGCCCATCCTGATTGATGGGCGTGGGCTGTATGCGCCGGCGCAGGTGCAGGCAGCCGGGCTGGTCTATCGTGGTGTGGGGAGGGCGGGGTGAAGAAGGTTGTTTCAATGACATGAATTTTGATGACAACCTTACTCTGTTTTCAACAAGTCAGCAAACTTAAAGAACAATCAATGAGACCTGTGATTATTGGCATCATTCTCGCCAGAATAGATTCTTCACGGTTACCTGGAAAAGTGATGCATAGTGTTCAAGGCACCCCGCTTATTGGATATGTGATTGAGCGGGCTAAAACCATTCCAGGTTTGTCCAATATCGTTCTTGCAACAACAAATCGTTCGATAGATGATCCACTGGAAACCTATGCACATACGCAAAATATTGCTGTTTGTCGCGGAAGCACTCAAGATGTTGCCTCTCGTGTTTTGCAGTGTGCAAAAATACATCAGTGTGACTATTTTGTGCGGTTAAACGGAGATTCACCTTTCCTCGACCCTGATTTGATAGGTGAAGGTATTACCTATTGCTTCCAGAAACCGGTAGATATGATTACTAATTTGATAGGAAGAACGTACCCTTATGGGGTCTCAGTCGAAATCATCCGAACAGAAACCTTTGAACAAACCTATCATCAGTTAGAAAATCAAGAAGAACATGAACATGTTACCCTTTACTTCTACCAAAATCTGGAACAATTTACC
>CAYFVX010000393.1:0-4896 GCA_964346425.1 uncultured Chloroflexaceae bacterium
AGCGTCACATCCCCCTCGACCGTGATTGTACAATCGTTTTCCTGAAGGTTTTTGATGTGGGTATACATTGGGGTGGTCGGATTCACTTCGTGGGTTATTCCTGCTGGCGTTATCTGGTGCAACCCATCCTCATCCGTTCCACTTGCAGCAACCAATTCACGAACCTCGTCACCATAGGGATGCGTCCAGTACCTCGTTGTGAGCCTGGAAACGTCACCCGCTGGCTCTGGCTCTGGGGGGGAGGGTATCGTATAAGGCACCCAGTCCTGCTCACTTTCGCTCCATACCAGGATTTGCCCATCCTCTGGCGGGGTGTCGGTTTGGAGCAATCGGGTTGGGGTTGGGCAATTACACTTAATCACGGCTGTACCTCTATCTCTATGTTAAAACTCCCATCTGTGGCATTCCAGATATTGGCGTTGTTGGTGGATTGGTTGATGTTAACCCAGCTACCGTCTGATGGTATGCCAAACCCAATCCCCCATGCATCGCAATATGGGGGCTGTGTATTAGCCCTGAATGCGGCACCAACCCCATTTGTCTCCCTTATGCGGTATCCATTAAGATCGCCGTTATGGTTCCTTCTGCATGATGGGTCGTAGGTGTTGTCCGTATCGCTGAATGTAAACCTGGATGACTGCCAGGGACATCCCGCGTCACCAGTTTCGGCAATACCTTCCCCTTCAGGCCAAATATAATAGTAGTACCCCGGGCTGTCCGTGTACCATGTGCCATCCGAACGTCTCTGTTTCCATGCCCATACCTTCAACCATCCCCCCCCTGCACAATCACACGGATACCCGTACTTCGCCTCCCCTTCCTGCAATTGCCCCTTAGCCAGCGCATTCGCCATATCCTTTGTCAAAAGGTATTTGTAATACCATCGCAATGGATTCAACGCTGGAACGTATGCGTTAATCGTGCTATCCCATTGCTGTTTTATCCCATGCCCCCCACCCTGGTTTGCGCCCACCACAATAGCGCACACCAGGTCACTCTCAAGTGAGCTACTCCATTGAGCCTTGAGGCCAGCGCCTGCGAGTGACAACAGTTTGTCTATAAGCACAACAACAATCATGATCGCCGATGCGCTTACTGCTACAGTCAAGAATGTTGCCGCTGCCGTACTGCCAGCGGTAACGTAGAAGAGGGGGGT
Source organism: uncultured Chloroflexaceae bacterium (assembly GCA_964346425.1). Lineage (GTDB taxonomy): Bacteria > Chloroflexota > Chloroflexia > Chloroflexales > Chloroflexaceae > JAAUSY01. The sequence goes on from CAYFVX010000393.1 coordinate 1,157, forward strand.
GGTGCCGATGAAGCCCAACGCTTTGAGTATGCCTGAATATGAATCTATCGTGAAAGAAACAAACCCCCACAAAGCTGATGTTTCATCCATCAGCTTTGAACAGCTATAGACAAACCAATTGGCGTTATCGCATATTGTGGCTTCGGGGTCGGTTGTGGTCGTGTATCCGCGCCCCGTCCCGTCATTTTCGCCGAAGTCGTATTCTCCATCCGCTAACCCGTCTGTACCGATATTATCTATCGCATCCCGCACATCCACCCCACCATCCTCTGTGATGATGGTGCCACCCTCGCTTCCCCCCACCAGCCTGGGTGGATCAATCCAACGGGTCTCCCCCGTCTCACAGTCGTAGACGGGGTATGGGCAACACTGTATGCTCAGCGTCAGGGATTGCTGGTTTTGGGAAGAGAGTTTGCTGCTAATTGCTTGCAACTCGGCCACCAACGTAGCGTTGATGGCCGTCAACTGAGTGACCACATTGAGCAGTTCGCTCATATCCGCGGTTGGTATTGTTTTGTTTTCGATTGCGGTGGCGATTGCCTGTTGTGTGGCTTCGGTTAGATCAATCGCCTCGATGAGCGTATTACTCATCTCTTACCCCCAGATATACCAGATAAGAAACAAAACCATGAGGACCCCGATAACAACAGCCCACCAGGGGGATTTTCCACCCATTGCTTTGACGATATTCCCTAATATCAAACCAAAAAAATAACCCATCACCATGCTCCTTTAATCCACCGGTGGCAGCGTATGCCCGCCGATGAGATCGGCTATGCCGCGAATATATGTCTCCAGTTGATTATTGTCCTTTCCGATGCTGGTGTCAAGCAGAGATTGCAGCGCGCTAGTTGCTACCGGTCCTCCGTCCCGGACTGCGGCTATCACGGCCATAGCTGTAGCAGGGTCTACTGTGCCGTTGGTCAGCAGCGAAACGAGGACAGATCCGAGTGCCTCGATATTCGTGTCATTTTTGGTTGTTTCCTGGCTGTGGCGGTAGATGTCCGCCATTGCGCCAGCCGTATCCGCCGTCTCAGCGTTTTCCAGCGCAGCCGCCAGCGCAGGCATAGCGGCGGTGAGCTGCTCTGAGAAGTCCAGGCCATGCGCTTTCGCCAGCAGCACGGCCAGGTCGGTCATTACCCGCATATCACAGCCGCTCATGAGCGCCTCCTTGAATTCAAGGATATCCTGACGCGCGGTCTGCCAGCTTGCCACGTCCTGCCAGGGGGCACGGCGCAAGAGCGGGTTGAGCGCGGCGCAGACATAGGGCAGCGCCCGCACGCGCACACAGACCATGACGTATTCGTCGGAGTCGTATGCTGCTGGGTATGCGTGCTTTGTGTTGGTTCTTGGAGATATCCCCACATCATGCGCCTATGTAATCACCCATTTACTACCGTCCCATGTGGCGGTCTTTGTTTCCCCTATTGTGCTGCCGTCTGCTATGTAGTAGCAAGGCCCTGTATCCTGGACCATTTCCTGGTCCTGACGATATATCTCCTGGGTTGCTGTTGACCAGTCGGCGGTTGTTGACCAGTGCTCTCTGTTGGTCAGGTAGTTATTGTTGTGTGCAGCAAATGGTATAAAGCCTCGTGCTATGCTGATGCATACACGGTCGGTCGGGTCAAATCCAGCCGGCAAACTGTACGGGTACACTTCAACGCACCAACCTTCCCCGCTCCCGTATAGATGTCAGGAGCGATGTATGTGTATCCCCTTCGATGCCACAAAAATTTGCCAGTTCTGCGACATACGCCTGCACAGTAGTGTTTGTGTCATCAAGTTGCAGTCCATCATACGAGCCTCCACTTACGAGCAGCGACGGGTTGATAGCGGGGACAACTACCTGATTGCGCCCGCTTGCGCTGTTTTGCAATATGAGCGTACATGTGTCTGTAACATCACTGGTTGCAGATGGTGCATCAGGGTCGGTATACCAGAATCGGTCGGTAATGTTATAGCCGGTGATACCGGCTTCTATAACATCAGCGAGCCGCTGGCAGTATGTTTCTGCGTATGCACGCACGTCAGATATATCTGTGCTTTGCAAAAAGCGTAATTCATGTCTTGCATCGTGAGAATTGAAGTCTTCAAAGAAGATGGTCAGGGTTCGGTAACCGGTAGTATATGGCATGGGCATCAGCTATCCTCCTCAGTAATGAGCAATCCATCGCTCACCGATGTGAAAGCCTGACCCCGTGTATTAACTGGCCTGATTCCGCTGATCCCCGTGAGCCAGCTCTCCACCAGGTTTGCGACCACTCCCTCTTGCTTACATCGGGTTTGCTTACCGGTGAAGGTATTGGTTGAGAGTAGTGAAAGCTTGACGGCTGGTATCTGGAGTCGCACAGGTCGGTTTGCGCCACCTGGCGCAGCATCAAACTGTACCCGCTGGCTCACAAGACGGCCATTTGCTACAGGTGTCTCGCTGCCATCTTCAAAGATGTGTCGCAATGCAACAACTGCACGCTTTATTTGTGCGTGGCTCACATCTGGCCGCAATTCATCCGTATGGTTATGTGTTAATGCGGCCGCAGTATCTGCGGTAGATACTGGCACAAAAAGGTAGTATTCTGCCTGCCCGCCGTTTACATCCATCAGGATGATTTTTATTTCGGATGGGTGTTGCGTTGCTGCCATTTTTCCCCCATCCGCACCGGACAGTCCAGTGCGGATACAAAAAAATTGCCAAAAAAACAGACCTGGCACACACCAGGCCGTTTTCTTCCGTCTAACCTTCCTAGCCTTCCTTGACACCCGGGCTGACGCTGCTTTCCTTCGTGCTGTGCAAGCCATCTACGACGGTGTCAATAACATTGCCAGCAGAATCGGAAAATTGGATATTTCCTGTGCCAGCTTGATCAGTGAGCATTGCGTGCAGAAATTCGCCAGGAGTCGCTGGTGTATCATTATGCGAAATGGGAAGTACCGTAAACTTGTCGCTGCCCAGCCTCTTCTGATAGATATTGCGGTAGGCTCCCAGGAATTCAACGTTGATGGACGTTGTTGGGGATCCACTGTTGGAAATGGGTACCTTGACAGCAGAATGCACGCTGCAGTGATCCGTGGCGTCAGCAGCCTTGAGCGGCGCACTGGCTGCTTCAGTATATACACCCCCAACCTCAACCTTCGTTATTTCGGCTCCTACCAGGTTGGTTAAACCAGCTACCAGTCCATCCGCAATTCCTGCCAATTCAGGATCCGATGCGGTCATCTTCGCGGTGGATAGCGGATACGTCCGGCTTTTCTCATTCCCCACCTGATCCTTATAAAAAACGCGGATAATTCCGTTCTGCAATGTTGCAGGCATTACAACCTCCTCCTAGAAAAACTATATGTAGTGCTTTGTGAATAATTATACCACTAAATATACCTCAAAGCCGCATCATCTTCAACTTCAGATCATGCAACAAGTCGTGCTCTGCCTGAATCCGCTGCTTCAACCACACCGGCATATCATCCTCAAGCCGCTCGGCCACGTCCAGCAGCGTATTGAGCCGAGCGCGAGCTTGAAGAATCTGGACACAGATAGAGCTATCCGTGTCCTTTTGAATCCTGTCCGACGCATCAAGCGCCAGCCCGACCAGCATCGCCAGCCGCCCAAGCTCTCCCCTCCGCTCTGCGTGCTCGATGAGTGCCTGCACCCGCTCGCCCTTCGTCTGTCCGATGGTAAAAGACTCATACACCTCGCGAAAGTGGTCGTAGCAAAAGATTTGCAGGTCTTCATCGTTGAATCTGGC
>CAYFVX010000394.1:0-4880 GCA_964346425.1 uncultured Chloroflexaceae bacterium
CGGGGAAGCCTATGCGCAACGGTTGATAGATTTGTTGCTGGAAGAGCATAATAAGGAATACCCCCAAAAGGTTATCGAGTCGTTGCGCAAGCGTGGCTTCCTGCCACCCTTGCCTGAGCAGGACAGAGAAGACGAAACAACCTGAGTAGCACCACAAACGCCCTCAATCCACCAGCACATACCCCGCACCCCGGCGCGTCTGAATCCATTCCGAATCCGGGTCGTACTCACGCAATCGCCGCCGCAGGTTGCTCAGAGCACGGTCCAGCGCGGCCGCATCCATACCCGGCTCATAATCACGTCCCCACAGTGCCTCGGCGCAGCTCTCCCGCGTGCAAACCTCACCAGCATGCTGATGGAAATGGCGTAACAAGCGTAACTGGGCTGGCGTCAAATCTACCCGTTCCGAACCAATGAAAAACGCCATCATGCTTTCGTCGTAGCGCAATCGTCGAGTACTGGCAATCGTCGGGTCCGGATCAAGAAAGGTAAGGAGCGGTGCAGCATCACCCAGACCAATCTGGTCCTGATGGTGCAACAACCGCGGAGCATGGATCTGCGCCCCATTGACAAAGGTCCCATTGACACTCTCGGTATCCTGGATGATGTAGCGGGGACCACGCCGCTCAATCTGGGCATGTAATCGTGAGACTGTCTGGCGTGGAATGATAATATGACAATCATGCGAGCGGCCGATAACACAGATTTCCTCGCTCAAGACACGTGTTTGTGGTTCAATGTCTTCCTGAAGCGCAATGATTTCACCACAAGAGGTGGGAGAAGATGGTGGTATCACCGGTATGGCTCCTTCCATAATAATCGTGCCCCCTTTTTATTATGTTGCGTAGTGATAAATCCGCACGCTTTTTGGGCAGGTTGAGCATAAAAAAGGGGATTCTTCCGCACCTGTTTCCTGCACAATAGGAGTAACAGAAAAGTTAAGACACCTGACTGATAGAGACAACGTTCCACTGCAACCTATTGTACATGCAAGGAAAAAGAAAAGCCAGTACAAATCTCTCCAAATAGTCAGGGGATGAAGAGGTACAATGTCTTCCACAGAACGGCTTCATTTGCTATACTGTGGACACCCTTTACTCCAAAGGATAAGGATGAGGCAAAGCAAATGACCAGGTACGTAGCGTATTAGAGAACACGGAAAGGATAAAGACAATGCTCTCGTTTGATGTGAAGTCAGGACAATGTTTCTACCGCGTCGCTGGTGTTGCCATTCATGATAACCATATTCTTTTGCAGCGCGATCTTGATGGTGTGTGGTTTGCACCTGGCAAGAATGTTGCCCCCCAGGAATCAGCACGTAGCGCACTGAAGCAGGCAATATCTGCAACGCTGGGTGCAGAAATACAGGTTGGGCGTCTGTTGTGGGTGCATGAGCGTATTATTGATACCCTCGGCGAACCATCATATGAAATGACGTTCTACTTTGAAATGTCATTTCCCCGGTCGTTGCTCTGCTTCCCCCGCAACACACCTATTACGTGGATTGATAAAGGGTCAACCATGACGTTTCAATGGATACCGCTGCAAAAACTTGATGCACAGTCCGTCCATCCTGCATGTTTTCAGCAACAATTGCACGAATTCGCCGAAGAGGTTGGGGTTATCTCGCATGATACCAGCGGATTTTCTACATTGCTGTACGAGACAGCGGGATTGCAGGCGCGAGAAGTCGGGGGTTCATTATCTCGTGCCTGAATAGACAGATTGCTCTATTACGGGTTTATCCAGAAAACTAGCCTCCAGGCTTGCATGATCGTATAATAGGAAGACATACCAGCAGCATGATTACCACAATCACGCTGGTTGTCGTAATCACAGCAGATCATGTGATACCATGTTCGGGTGAACAGTTGAGAAAACATGTGTGATAAAGCGCATTGCAACCGCTCATCACCCATCACGCATCACTCGTCACTGGTATGAGGAGGCATGGCTTGCAGAATCTGGCTCATTATCATATTACTGAGCAGATTTACGAAAGTAACAGATCGCTTGTTTATCGCGCCAGAAGATCTCGCGATGCATGTCCTGTTATTTTAAAAATGCTCAAAGAGTTGTATCCCTCCCCGGAGCGTATTGCATGGTTCAAACGTGAGTACAACCTGACACGTAGCCTGAATCTGCCGGGTGTGCCACGTATGTATGCTCTGGAAACCTGCCAGAATCGCTGGTTGCTGGTAGAAGAAGACTTCGGGGGCGAATCGCTCAACCGGTTGCACCTCGCAGGCATGCTCAGCATCCCTGATTTTTTGCAGCTTGCCATCGAGATGAGTGATATTATCGGGCAAATCCATCAGCATCACGTCATCCATAAAGACATCAACCCCGCCAACATTGTGCTCAACAAAGCGAGTGGACAGCTCAAGATTATTGATTTTGGCGTTGCAACGATCCAATCAAACGAACGGTTGATCTTCCGCAGCCCCGGCCAACATCCTGGCACGCTGGAAGGAACGCTGGCATATATGGCTCCCGAACAAACCGGCCGAATGAACCGTAGCGTGGATTACCGCACAGATTTTTACTCGCTGGGCGTTACGTTGTATGAACTGCTCACCGGTACATTGCCCTTTCAATCGAGTGATCTATTGGAAATGGTGCATGCGCACATTGCGCGGCAGCCCGTTTCTCCACACGAGGTCAAACCTTCTATTCCCCGGCCCCTTTCGGCAGTTATCTTGAAACTTCTGGCGAAAAACGTGGAAGACCGCTATCAGTCCAGCTATGGTATCAAAGCAGACCTGGAATATATCCTTCAGCGGCAGGAACAATCCTCTGCATTGTCGGAAGATGCCGAGATTGGATGGCTGATGGACTTTGTGCCCGGCCAGAACGATCGCTCAGACCACTTCCAGATTCCGCAAAAACTGTATGGACGGGAACAGGAAATGGTCACATTGCTCGAGTCTTTTGACCGGGTCTGCCAGGGAAGCAGCGAACTGCTGATGGTCTCCGGGCTGGCAGGTATTGGCAAGACATCGCTGGTGCAGGAAATCTACAAACCTGTCACGCGTCAGCGTGGCTATTTTATTGCCGGCAAATTCGACCAGTTTCAGCGCGACATCCCCTATATGGCATTCATTCAAGCTTTCCGCATGCTGATACAGTATGTGCTGACCGAAAGTGACAACGAAATAGCCCATTGGAGTGAACAATTGCAGACCGCTTTCGGAACCAATGGGCAGGTAATCATTGATGTTATTCCGGAAGTCGAACGCATTGTTGGAAACCAGCCAGCCGTGCCCGACCTCTCGCCCACCGAAGCACAGAACCGTTTTCATCTGCTGTTTCAGCATCTCATCCGCGTCTTTACACACTCCGAGCAACCGCTGGTCGTGTTTCTCGACGATATGCAATGGGCAGATAGCGCCTCCCTGCGTCTGTTGGAATCGCTGATGACCACCACCGAAACCCCCTACCTGCTCATCATTGGAGCGTATCGGCAGCACGAAGTCAACGTTGGACATCCGCTGTTGTTTACCCTGGAAGCAATAGAGCAAGCATGTGGGCATATTTCCTCCATTTTCCTCGCACCACTGAACCAGAGAAGTATTGCCCAACTGGTTGCCGAAACCGTACACTGCGCAGATGAACAGGCGCAACAACTGGCGCACACGCTGGTTGCCAAAACAGGCGGCAATCCTTTTTTTCTCAAAGCCTTTCTGAGCGCATTTTTACCCATCTCACCGAGCAAGCACATCAAGTATCTGCTCAAAGCGGAAGTTGTCGAGCAGATGCGTCAGTTCATTTGCCAGCTTTTTGTGCTCAGGGCGAATCTGTTCTGTCAATTCATACAGCGTATCAATATCGCCCAGGATGCAGGCTTTTTGCAACTGCTCAATCCAGTCAGCAGGCATCTGCGCCAGGGTCTCCACTGTCAGCAAGGAAGCATTGCCATCATCTGGACTATCCTCTTGATCAAGCGGTTCTTCCTCGGCATAGAGAAAGCGCACGCCGAGATGTCTGGACAAAGCATCACATATCTGGTACTCCTGAAAGGGCTTGCGGATGAAATCATCGCAGCCAGCCGCCAGAATGTCGGCGCGGTTTTCTTCAAACGCACTGGCGGTCAGTGAGATTATCGGAGTTTGTCTGCCCCGTTCGGTATTCTTGATATGCCGCGTTGCTTTATACCCATCCATCACCGGCATACGCATATCCATGAAAATCAAATGCGGATGCCAACTTTCCCACAACGTGATACCCTCTTCGCCATTCACTGCTTCTCGTACTTCAAAATCAAACATTTGCAGCATATTCCTGAGCAAATTGCGGTTTGCCCAGACATCCTCGACGATCAGAATGCGGTAGGTTGGCTGGCCGGGCGCAATGCCTTCCACCTTGCGGATACGTCCTTCATCTCCAACCTCGCTCTGGCTGGATTGTTTGACCGCAATGGTGAAGGTAAAAACAGAGCCTTTGCCCACTTCACTCTGCACCTCAATAGTGCCGCCCATCATAGAAACAAACTGCTGGCAGATAGGCAACCCAAGCCCGGTACCTTCATAAACTTCCTTGCCGCTCTTGGACTGGATGAAGGCTTCAAAAATACGCGCACTATCCTCTTGCGGTATGCCAATACCAGTATCCTCTTTGTATCATTCGCAGGTGTTGGGGATGATATAGACATCTGTGCAGGGGGCGTGTTGCGCTCCTGAGCGTTGGGTGCTGCACAACTTGCAAGCAGTACTCCGAGGATAAGCAATCCTCCGACAACATGTCTGAAGAACTGAGCATACAAAATGTTTGGTTTATCGTTCATCTCGCTCAAAAGCCAGATGCTCCTGTTCGCGAAAATAGGGGTTCTGCTCGCTCCTTGGACCAGAGCATGTCCCCGAATTTCCATGCCTCTGGCTACC
>CAYFVX010000395.1:0-4874 GCA_964346425.1 uncultured Chloroflexaceae bacterium
TATCTCGCAACCGCTTTGCAAAGCGGTTTACAAAAAAGTCTCCACATGTGAGGGACCGGAGACAAGCATCGGACACTTGCCGCAGCTATTGATGCTTCTGGAAGCGGCCACATCGCCAAACAAACACCAGACAGACAGGTATATGGAACCTTTTGCCTGCCGTATGCGTCCTGCAGACAATGTGGGTCGCTTGTTTTGCACGAGTTTGCTCACTTGCTTGTTTTACGCGATAAAGCCCGACGTCTGTACAAGACTGTCGGGAAGGAGAATTTAATGTTCAATCTCACGAGCACGCGCTGGATGATGTTCGCTCCGCTGTTGCTGCTCTTGTTGCTGGCAGGCACTGGTTGTGGCGCAGCGACCGGCCAGCCTGTTCCCGTCCAACAACCTGCTCCGACAGTTACCAGCACGGTAACGCCTGACACGCTGGGGACGACTACGCCCATAAGCCCGACAATGGATGACACAACTAGCGTGGTAACAGATACGCGCGATCCTCTCTCCCCAGAGATTATCACCGACACCGCAAATGTGGAAGAGGTGACGGTCAATATTATGGAATCCATGCCTGTGCAGGTCAATGTTGTGGCTTCCGGCTACCTGGCAGATGGTTGTACCATGATTGACGAGATTACGCAGAAGTATGACAAATCAACCTTTACCGTCACGATACAAACCGCCCGTCCTGCCGATATGATGTGTACGCAGGCTATCGTGCCCTTTGAGGAAACCATTGCGCTGGACGTGGAAGGCTTGACGGCGGGCACATACACTGTGGACGTCAATGGGATAACGGAAACGTTTGAACTGGAGTCAGACAACGTAGGACCGTAGCGGAGGAACACATGCGAGTTGCTGATTTGTCCCCTGAAGTACGTGAGTTGGTGGGACGCTATCATATAGACCACATGGTTGAAAAACACGAATCCTGGACATGGTCTACTTCATTGGACGACAGTGCGTTTTTCACCTTCGAAAACTACGAAGTTCTGTTACCCATCAGTGAAGAAGACCGCAACAATGTCTCCCTGATCTGGCTGAGTGTTGGCAAAGACAGAAATGTCCTCACCATTTACCTGGAAGACACCACCGTCTGGGATGCAATGCAGAGCGAGCGATCATCCCCGCGTTCGGCGGAAGAAGAAGAATGGATGAAGCCGATCTATGCCGACTATATCGCTATCTGTGAGAAAGTAGTGGGGCAGGAATGTTATATCGCGACGTTCTATCACCAGGGGATATTGAACAGAACACCGGGCAGTGGGCCAAGAAGAGCATAATAAGTGCTGCCTCACCTTTGCAGCCACTTGTGCGTGGCTACACCCATGCACAACCTGTCAGTAACTACTCACGGGGTAAGGTTTCTGAAGAAATCGCTTTCTGAAGGCCAATAACCGTTTTTCTTTGCTGCGTAATCCATTGGAAAAAGGCTTTTTTGACCCAGAATTTGGAAGTATCCTTGATTTGCATGGCTTTGTAGAGCCTACCCCGTGAGTAGTTACACCTGTCATACGCATGGGTGCAACCGCCTCCGTCCCTTCATGAACAAGACCGGTCTGTAGACGATGAAGGCGGGTCTTGATCGCTGGTCATCATCCCAGGATGCAAACCCGTCAGAGCCAGCATCTGTGAATTGAGCGTATCGAGCCATTGATTCGCCAGAGTTGCATCCTGTCCTTCTCCATTGGCCTCCGCCAGCGCGTTGAGAACGATAGCTTGTGCGAGTGCCTGATAGTTGATGGTGGTGTCTTTCATGATTCGCGCCCCTTTGCGGATATTTTTCGCATCCTCTAACGTGTGAAAAGAATTACACCGCAACGTCTGCAAAACCTCTCTTATGTTATAAACGTAACGGAGTGCAAAAATGTTACTGGGGTGGCGTGTTTTTTCGGCAAAGCCGAAAAAACGCGCCACCCGGCGGCATTGAACTAACGCACATTTCCTTTTGGGGCAAAGCCCCTCAACAGGTTTCACCAGTGGGTGTGTGAGGGAACCAGGTTCCCTCACGCTCCCCATTCTGGTGGGGTTTCTTGGTTTTTCGACGACGTCGAAAAACCAAGAAACCCCACGCCAAAGCTGTGGCACGCGGCGGCGTGCGGTTTTTGCCATGTGCAAGCAGCACGGTAGCACCACGAAACATCGTGGACGGGATTTTACCGTGGGGTTGCGAGGGAACTGTGTCCCCTCGCGCTCCCCTGGGTCAACTGCGTTGAGGATACTCCACGGTATTCTGTGGTTCTACCAAGCCCCACAATGGGTGTCACCAGTGGGTGTGTGAGGGAACCAGGTTCCCTCACGCTCCCCATTCTGGTGGGGCTTATTGTTTTTTCGACGACGTCAAAAAAACAATAAGCCCCACACCAAAGCGGTGGCACGCGATTGCGTGCGTTCTTTGCCGTGCGCAAGCAGCACACGATACAGGTGAAACCTGTTGAAGGCTGCGCCCCAATGGGAAATATGCGTTAGCTTCATGCGTATGGGCTGTAGCTCCACAATACCCCCCACTCTCATCGATTGGCGGCGAATTCGCCAGTGAGCAAGCGGTCGCGTATTTGCGCGAAAATACGGAAGCTTCCGTATTTTCGCGCAAATAGGGGAGTTACCTTTCTTCAGGATTGACCAGCTTGTAGCCCATCCCGTGATCATGCACAATACAGGCATCTGTCAGCTTTTTGCGCAGGTTGCGCACGTGGGGCCGCAAAAGTTTGAGCGCATCCTTATTGGCAATTTCTATCTGGTGGGTATGTCGTACAATCTCGTGATAGGGACGCGCTTCTCCGACTGTTTCGGCAAGACACCACAGCAATGCGTATTCAGTTGGGGTCGGATTGATCGGATTTCCTTTGAAGAGCACTTTCTGGCGCGATTCGCCGATACAAAGTTCACCGATATACCGCATGCCAGAAGTACACATGTTTGCCCCATGCTGGCTCTGCCGGCCTGATGAGCGTGCATCAACATCGCGATTAATAAAAACTTCCGACAATGTCTGGATTGCCTGTTGTACCTGCTGTTCCTGGAACCGTTGACGCAGCCCATTGCTGATGCATTCCAGCAGTTCATCTTCTGCGCATGGCTTGAGCAAATAGTTAAAAGCTCCCAGGCGCAAAGCTGCCATGCATGTCTCCATCGTCCCATAGCCGGTCAGGAGAATAACAACCGGATTGTAGGGTTGGATTTTTGCCTTGTGGAGCACCTCGATACCATCCACCTCTCCCATCACGACATCGGTCAAGACAATGTCAAACGTCTGTGTCTCTAGCAGTTCAAGAGCTTGTTCACCATTGGATGCCTGTGCTACCTGATAGCCAGCGTTGGATAACAACTGGGCAAGCACAATGCGCGTGGTTGGATAATCTTCTACGAGTAGCAGACGCGGTTTCTTATGTGGTGTTGCTATCATAGCTGTTCAGATCACTGACGATGTTTTGACAACCAGACCCAGGCAGGCATATGCCTTCTGCGATAAATTAACGGAAAGAGAATAGTAAACGTTGTCCCCTTACCGGGCTGACTGTTGATCTGTATCTGTCCTCCATATTCCTGGACAATCTGCCGGCTAATGGCAAGTCCCAATCCGGCCCCTTGCTTCTTTGTCGTCACAAAAGGCTCAAAAATACGTTCTTGCTCTTGCGAAGGAATACCACAACCGTCATCTGTTATTTCAATAAACACCAGGTTGCCAATATTATCCGAACGTTCACGCACTCCCGTGCGTACCATCAGTTCTCCACCGTTTTTCATCGCGTCAAAAGCATTGACGATAAGATTAACAAGCACCTGGCGCAACTCATCTGCATGGATGCGTACCAGGGGTAATTCTGGTGCAAGAACATGCTCAATGGTAATCTTGCGTTTCTGCGCAAGCGTTCCCATAATCAACAAGACCTTTTTGATGAGATTGTTGACATGCGTCATATCCGTTGTTTCTTCATCAGAGCGGTATAAATCAAGCAACTGGCGGACGATTTGCCCCACGCGTTGCACTTCTTCCTGCGCATGCGTCAGGAAGGTAGAACGTTCTTGCTCGGTATCACTGCGTTGTGCAACCGCGATAGCAGTCTGGATTGCCTGCAAAGGGGTATTGATTTCGTGCGCAACTCTGGCTGCCAGCTTCCCGTTGGCAGCAAAACGTTCATTTTCCAGCATGCGTTCCTGGAATTGGATTTGCTCGGTCACATCAACAACATGCAGAATAACCTGGTTTGCTGTATAGCCCGCTTTTTGCAGCATAATAACCCGCAGATCAAGAATACAAATGTGCCCATTAGGGCAGGTATAGCGCACCCGTTGATGGGTTTTTGAGCTGTCGTCTGGCGGGTTGAATGCCAGGTGGCCTGGAAAGTTGGGGGCTTGCTGTTGGCAATAACTCTCCCAGAAGTTGCCTACAATCTCGTGGGGGGTACTACCAAGCAATGTTGCCATTGGCTCATTGATTTCTTGCACATATCCATGCTCATCAATCAGCAAAAGACCATCTTGCAGGCTATCGAAGAGGGCACGGAGAACATCGCGACTTTGGAGCAATCGCTGGTTGAGTTCGTGTAGTTCATCTTTGTAATACGGCTCTCTCCCAGGTGTTTCTGGATGTTCAGTGCTGTCGAACACGTTCATCTCTCCCTCCCCAATTCAGGAGTTTTCCACTCTCTGGTCAGAGATGTATTTTAATCCGAGAATGCCCTTTCACAAGGGGACAGACAACTTCAGGAGATGTTTGCCTCTCTTGTCCACGGTCTCCGGTCCATCGCCTATGGTTTCCCTTTGAGGGTCAAGGCACCGGATCATATCCCCCCTGGGCAAAGGGATGGCAGCGCAGTATGCGACGGAGGGCTAACCAGCCTCCTTTGAAAAAGCCGTATTTGCTGATTGCTTCA
>CAYFVX010000396.1:0-1397 GCA_964346425.1 uncultured Chloroflexaceae bacterium
ATCAGAAGAAGAAATACTGCTTGCCAGGATTAACGCATTAGTATCAGAAATGAGCATGCCCACAAAAATGCGATTCAGCCCTTTGATGATATGCGCAAGGATAGGACGGGCTACTTTTTGCTCGTTTTGGAGAACCCGCACAACACGATTGAGATACTCGCCAGCATGTGTAAAAACCGTGAGACTCCACAGGCGTAGCTCACGCTCGCGTTCTTCAGGGACTTTGAAGAATAGTCTCTGCCGATGATAGAGCAATTGTTGCAGAAACTCCTTGCCAGGTGTTTCACTTTCATCAGTCCCTTCGATATAATCTTGCTGGGCTGCCCGATAGCTCTGATCAACCCCGTAAGGGGTATTTGGTCCCAGGAGTGCTTCAAAGTCAGATCGTAGTTCATTATCTTCATCTTCTGACCCATAAATGAGCAGGTTATGGATGCGATTCGTCGTCTCATGTCCTATACGAAAGCGACTGAAGTATTCAAAGATTGTTTGTCGAGAGCGACGGATCTCGGTCAGATTCATCCCAAAGATATTGTTGTACAGACAGGCTTTTGCTGCTGTTCCTTTCTGAAGAATATGCGGTATATTACCAGGCTTCATCAATCCATGTTCATACTCTGGATGTCCTAATACGGCATTGGTCAGCAGCAGCAGGATCTGGCGGATGGGAATATGCAGAGCGTTATAGTCACAGAGTTCCAGGAGTTGCCGCAAACGTTTCTGGACAAGTGGAGTTTGGAGAAGCTCGTAGTTGTAGCGGATAGGACAACGAGGCCCAAAAACACTCTGTTCGTCCGCATTTCGTGCATAGCATGCCTGCCAACCTGGATGTTCGAGGAATGCCTGGAGTGCCTGATCAAAAAGGGATGTTGATGCTATTATACTCAGATTGAAGAAGAGTAACCGTGCTTCAGGGGTTTGCTTCTGTTTTTTGACAAGCAGTTCCTCAAAAAGGATGCGTGCCCTTTTGACATAGTCTGTATCAGGCAACTTGCGCCATGCCTCTACCAACTGTCCATCGTTGCCCGCTATGAGGAAAATATCGTGTGGTTCCTCATCAAATATGGAGCGGGTGAGCATTTGCAGCAACTCGGCTACAGGCATTCCAATGCTGTCTTCGTCATTTTCTCCCAGAGCGGTGAGGTCACGAATGATGTGTATGTTTACAGCCTGATTGTTGCGAAATGTCGTCTGGATACGGTAGTAGGTATTATCCCTCTTCCACTCTTCAGGTGAACCCCCAAGCAACTCCCATATCTTACCGCAGAGGTAGGTTTTTCCGTCACCGGCGGTTTCAGTTTAAAAAATAGGGGGGGGGTTCTTTTTTCCCTCCAAGCAGGGGAGGGGTTTTTTTTTGAGGGGGCAATGATAAGAAAAGAAAAATTAGAGAAGGCAAT
>CAYFVX010000396.1:1407-4867 GCA_964346425.1 uncultured Chloroflexaceae bacterium
GGTTCCTTGCTTCCATCGAAGCAGGGCAGGATTTCTTTGTAGAGAGGATGCTCAAAACGAATTGGTTCGACCTGGAATTTTTGTGATGAGCGTCGAATATGCTCATCGTACATGTTATCGTTCGATGATATCGGTCCATACCGTCGTAAAAAACTGATCCACTTTGTTGCTGAGTCTGATTGAGCCATAGGTGCAAGTCCTATCTATCAGGTTCCAATCTACCTTTAGGAGTACAGAAGAACTATCGGCAGATGAAGCAACCTTCATATTCATCCTCTTCTTCCTCAATTCCTCCGAGAATATGAACCAGCGTGTTTTTGCGAGGAGCTTTTTTCTTGCGCTCTTGCTGCTTTGCCCAGTTGCGTTTAATCTGCTCCATGCGGGCTGGTTTTTCTAGCTCTTCAAGCGATTCATGTTCATTCCAGTAGAATGCTTCTCCACTATTGCTGACATATTCGTACTTCTTTGCTTCTTCATAGAGTTCTGGATAACGCTCTTTGAGCCGTACCCATTCTATTTTTTGTTGATAGAAGCAGAAGAAACACCCTGAGCGGGTACGTCCCCATTCCATAAAACGAGGCAATCCCAATCCTGACTCTCTGAGAATACGAAAAATATCCTCTCTGACCAACCCGTCATCACGGAAGGGATACACGGGAGTGATGTTGGGTTTATGGCTTATGTATCCTTGACGAGTTTCATCGGCACGTATCCCTATATAGTTCAATATTGGGTCATCGCCCACATATTTTTCAAATGACACTATCTTGAGTTTGCGTGTACACCAGCGCCGATGGTTTGAGGGTATCATGCCTCCAAATACCTTGAGCCAGGCATCAAAACTCCGATCAGGAGTGGTAATGCTGATTTTCTTACCAAGAATAGCTTCCAACCGGGCAAGATATTCATGGGTCTCCGGTAACTCTTTGCCGGTATCATGGAAAATGTATTCCATTTGTGGGATACGGTCACGCATGTAGATAGCCAGAGCAGCACTATCTTTGCCTCCTGAGAGACTTAACACATGGCGTACTTGTCTGGTCATTGTTCTTCCTGCTCCTTTGCAGATAAAAGATGGGTAAGAGCGCGAGAAGTTGCTGCCAGACCTTTCTTCTGGCCTTTCTGGTTCATCAAACGAAGAATCTCTTGTTCTATCTCTGCGACATCTTGCTCATCTTCTTCGGCTACATAACAGACATCTTCAAATTCTGTTCCATCTGAACGAGTAATAGCAATATGGACTGCTTGCGAGTAAGGTCCATGCCCATTCTGTTTGTGAGCAATCGCTTCCATACGGCAAAATCTTGTATACAGCAGAGAAAATTCTTGACGATAGGTTTCGAGGTCAGTATCTCTCCATCTCTCAGGAGGCTTGGAGCATACAAAGTTTCCGAGTGATTCCAACCAGGCAGATTCAGACAGGTTGCTGTCTGCCAGACAGAGACAGAAGCCCTTGAGACGCATATCCTGGACGTTTGGCAGTATGTGCGTAGCGCGAAGGGATAAGTCCTCACGGTTGGTCTGGTCACTGACTTCTGCAATAGTCTGCTTCATTTCTTTTAGAAGCTGAGGGTAAGCTGCCTTGAGTGCATTCAGACATTCCTGCAACTGTTCCACAAACGATTGAACGTGTTCGTGTTCTCTATCGTCGGTTGCTTCAAACGGATCAATGCCACACGCCTGGGGCAATTGCCGAAAGAGCAGTGTGGCTGGCTCTTTTGCTTCAAGAAGGACCTGGCGTACTGATAAAGACCGTTCCGGTAGCCTCCGGGTTTTCTGGGTGAAGGGGGGGAGTTGAGCAGCAAACTCACTCAGAGGGCGGATAACATCAAGGAGTGTCGTTTGATCGGTATGGAGCGCGTCAGGTTGCAAAATTTCTCTCAGTCTATGAAATAGCTCAGATCGTATCCCGGCCATTTCACAATACTGAATATCGAATGTTTTTGGTTGTTTAATGAGGCGCAAAAAGTCGAAGCCAGTAACATGAGGCAGGAAATAATCGTCTTCGTACAGCGCAACATGCTGTTCATGTACTTTGATAAAAACCGCAAGAAGGAGGGGAATAAGGCCATCACGTACTCCATAGGGGCGACAGCGCAGGTGTTCAAAAATTTTTGGGACATTGACACGACCATCAGGTGCTTCCTGTAACACAGTTCGGATACGTTGTAGAGCAGGAAGAACGTTGCAACTATCCGATTCAACAGGTTCAGCCAGTACCCATTGTCCATCCTGCTCACGATGCAACCCACTTTTGGAAAGCACCGAAAGGTACATAGCCTTTTCCGGTGGTTTTTTCATAGGATTCATGCCAAGTTGTGGCTCTGCTGTATGCTCAAATATGCCTTCAATCAAACGCATTCGGGCCGCTGCTGCTGCTGAGCTTATGGTGTGTCTATTCACGAGTTCATTCTGGATACGCGGAGCTTCGTTATACAGACTGTCACTCATCTCTGACAGGTAGTGGTACAATGCTCGCCCGGTTGCTATGGGTGAATCAATCGGCTTGTTTTGTCGGTACCACGTAATGTTCATTGTGCCTGCAGGACGATGGAATCCAATAACTTTCTGGACTTCTTTTTCCAGGGACCTTTGAGCCTCCGCTATCTGACGAGAAACTTCTTCAGCGGCATAGGTATCTTCTGTAAGTTCAGGCATATTCTTCTCTATCCACTGCCAGCGTTGCAAAGCCAGAATGGGAGGAGCCAGTAGTCTCAACGGTCTGGTTATCGCCAGGAGAATGTCTGGTTGCTCTTGCAACGCGGGAAGGCTTGCCGCGAGCGATAGCGCAGTTTGATACTCTTCTTCCGTTTCACACAGAACGACCAGAATAGTGCCATCAGCCTGATTCTGGTTCTTTTGCCCAATGCATGGCAAATCGATCACCGAGGTGTAGCGTACAGCAAAGTGACGCAAATTGCCGGTTTCTATGTAATGTCGTCGTGCTACCAGAGGTCGAGGTTGCAGGTAGGTTTGCACCGCTACTGCAACGCCTGGTATTTCAGGGATGGCTTGCTTTGCCTGTTCATACGCAGTTTCCAGGTCTATACTGGTATGCGGCCAGAGACAATATCCCCCGGCACGGCCTCGGTAATAGAGTATTGTTGTTTTCTGCTGGAGTGTTTGAATGGAGTGATGGACAGAACCATCTTCATAGTTCGGCTCCTGTATCGCCAGAGCCAGGATATCTTGTTCAGCCAGCAGGTCGGGAGTATGCAAGAGATTGAGGATACCCACGGTTTTCAATACCTGTATCTCCGTCTCTTGTTCAGTCTGAAATCCGTCAATGAGCGATTCTATGAAACTCCAGTGGCTACGGTAGCTTTGAACGCTCAGGCGATACCCGAAGTTGGCACGAATGTAATCATACAAATGATAAAGACGGTAAAAATGCGTGTTGTTCAAATCATGCTGGTGCGCAAAATCTTGCAATCCGAAGGGTTCGTTGGAGAAAAGAAAG
>CAYFVX010000397.1:0-4866 GCA_964346425.1 uncultured Chloroflexaceae bacterium
CCAGAATGGGGTTGCGAGGGAACTTGTGTCCCCTCGCGCTCCCCTGGGGCAACTGCGTTGAGGATACTCCACGATATTCTGTGGTGCTACCCCTCAATGGGGTTCACTTGCAGGTGTGTGCGGGAACCTGGTTCCCGCACGCTCCCCATTCTGGTGGGGTGTATTGTTTTTTCGACGAAGTCGAAAAAACAATACACCCCACTCCAAAGCTGTGGCACGCAGTTGCGTGCGTTCTTTACCGTGCGTAAGCAGCACACAATACAGGTGAAACCCGCCGAGGGGTGGCTACCCCCAACTTTCTTGTTTTTCCCGGTGTTTTTGCAGCATAGCCGCAAAAACACCGGGAAAAAGGCTCGTTACGCTTTCTTCAGACGACCAGCTCGCATATCCCAATAATAATCAATGGAATGGCTTACCCGCTCTTTTGCATACGTAGAATTTTCCCAACCACCTGGTTCGACCCGTGACCCTTCCAGGTCTTTATACACCGTAAAAAAATGCTCTACTTCCTTCAGATAGTGTTGCGGAAGTTCGGTGTAGTCCCGATAATCCTGAAAGAATGGATCATAGTGCAAAATAGCCAGCACCTTATCATCTGGCTCGCCTTTGTCTTGCATGCGGAACATCCCAATGGGCCGTGCTTCCACGATGCAGCCCGTGAATGTGGGCAGGTTGGTCATCACCAGCACATCCAGCGGGTCACCATCTTCGTAATAAGTCTGCGGAATAAATCCATAGTCGCCAGGATAGTGAACCGGTGAATAGAGCACACGGTCAAGTTTGAAAGCACCCGTTGGTTTATGATACTCGTACTTATTGCGTGAGCCTTTGGGAATTTCAACGATCACGTGAATAACATCAGGGACATCTGGCCCAGGGTTCAAATCGTGCCAAAGATTAACAGGCATACCACAGCACAGCACGACGACGTCGCATATGTCAACGTTTCCGTGCTGTAAGTCTCCTTTCTAACTCTGTTTGTTGGCTCCCAGTATTGAGAGCGTTCGCTGGTCATTATATCACCATCGGATAAGCTATCAACTTCCCCCCGTTGCCAGCAATGCCTGTGCCCATGCGCGTTCGAGCGGCCAGCGTTGGCTTGTTGTACGATAGAGAAGCGCAATAACCGTATGGTCTTCTGTGGGAACCACCCGCAGGGCTGCAACGATATCCGTATCGTTGGGAGACGTTCCGACAATCGTATGATAGATACTGCCATCTGGCAAGACGAAGGGATCGTTTTCGGTCTCAACCATACCAACCAGATCGGGAAAAACTTCTGCAACCTTCAGCGAGGTAATGACGTCCGTTGCGTTCGGCAGATGGGTGGCTGCCAATAGCCGTATCCCATCAGGTGCAGAGATAACAGTCGTCTCAGCGATGGCTGTGGCGGATTGCCAGCCAGCAGGATAGACTATCTGATAGCCGTGGCTGGTCGTTTCCGTTAGCGGCATCGGCGGGAGCCAGGCAATGGGCGAAGCATAGTCTACCTGCGCGACCAGTTGCTCCGCTGGCGGTTGGCCGGGCTGCCAACGCCACAGACTTGCGGCCGTTGTGGTTTCAAAGAGCGGCTCCTGCTCCGCGGCACCTGGCTGCCAATCCTGCGGCAAAGCAACCACCGCACTAGTTCCCTCTGGCGACCAGCTCACCGCAGTTACCCGCGACAGACGATCTACAGTTGATGCCACCGTCTCACGCTCCCCCTCTGGCAGGTAGATACTGCCTGCTTTATCCAACTGGACAATCTGCGTCCGCCACATTTCATAACCACGCACTCCCTGCGCATTGCCAGGATTGTACTCGGTCATCGCCACATACGTCCCATCTGGCGAAAAGTTCACGGGTAGCAACCAGCCGGCTCCACTGGCTGCCAGTTCACCCTGCCCTTCATACGAATTAGCTATCTCGGTGTAGTTCATATCAACGAGAGCCTGATAGCCGATAAAACGGTGGTAGACAATATCCTGACTGTCTGGTGACCAGGCCGGGGCATAGACCAGCAGTCCACTCTGCTGACTTTCACCATCAGCAGTTGCAAAAGCCCAGCCATGTTCCCCTTTGCGATTGACCAACCGTATGGTGTTATCGTTGTTGGGAGAAGTATTTTGCACACCCATTTCCATAATTTCCTGTGGGGGAGTGGCAAACGCAATGCGCAAACCATCCCGCGAGAAAGCCGCATCACAGCCAGCTTGCAGCGTACTTGCCTCGCCGCCCGGTATGTCAAACAGACGGACTTCACTGCCTGTACACCACTGCGCCCAGCTTTGCCAGTCTTGCATATACTGGTATGGCTCGCTGGAAACGGTGTAGAGGAGCGTCATACCATCTGGTGCCCAGGAGAGTCGCCCTTCCTCAGCGGGCGTATTTGTAAGTTGTTGCAGGTTGCTCCCATCACGCGAAATCGTCCAGATATCCGCCGTATCGCTTATGACGCGCACCAGTGCAAGCAAGCGACCATCGGGGGTAGCAGTAAACTCACGCACATTGGAGACAAGGGTGCGTTCGTGCTGGCTGGCAACATCAGCCGCCATCAGTCTCCCTTGTCTGAGAAAGAGAATTTCGCTGCCGATGGCCTGTGTCTTGCTCACCGGGGCAGTGGTGGCAGTCATTGCTGAAGTTGCAGCAAGCGTTGGCTCGCTGCTTGCTGTGTTGACCAGTGTTTCTTCCGCTGCGAGCGAAGTTGGAGCCTTTGTGGCGGCTTGCGTCAAAGCAGCCGTGGCAGTCAACGGGATGGTGGTTGGCGATGGTTGGCGGGTAGGAAACGCGGAGGTTGCTGCTGGCTCATTGGTGGGTAATGGGGAAGCGGTGGCTGGTGAAGCGTTGCCTGAGCCAGCCACATCATTGGTATTTGGAAGCGATGTTTGTGCGGGAGGGACACCAGTCGTGCCACTACACCCTGTCATAAGGAGGGCAAGCAACAGCAGCAGGCTTCCAAAAACACTCCGTGTTTGCAAAAAGAACATGGACATACTCCTGACTGTTTGAAAAACGTTGCTTGCTTTATCAGAATCATTATTCCTGATTGTCCTCCGACCCATTTTTTTCTTTCCCGTCATCCTCATCCCACTCATCATCTTCATCCCACTCATCATCCTCATCCCATCCATCTTCCAGATAGTCCGCATACCAATACTGCTGCGGGTCTTCCCCCTTGCTATCAATCAATTTGGGATAGTCATCCGGGTCGCCTTCTGTCTGAGGGAGAATATCCAGCACCGTAACAGCAAATTCATGGTCGTCACCAAAGTCGAATACATACAGAAAGGTGTGGTTCTTTGCAAGCCCCAGTTCGCCTATCAGCGCATTGGATGCAC
The DNA here is from genome assembly GCA_964346425.1 of uncultured Chloroflexaceae bacterium. Classification (GTDB taxonomy): domain Bacteria; phylum Chloroflexota; class Chloroflexia; order Chloroflexales; family Chloroflexaceae; genus JAAUSY01. The sequence continues at coordinate 3,318 of CAYFVX010000397.1, forward strand.
AAAACCAGTCCCATTCGCCTTCATCTTCATCTTCATCGTCGTCTTCGTCTTCATATCCGTTTCCATTTGTATCTTTGTGATTGTTCGCCTGAGCCTCTTCTGCCTCTATTTCTTCTGTTTTTTCCACTTTCCCGTTTGCTACGGCATTTTCTGTTACGCAGTATTCTTCCTCATCGTCCTCTGCTCCAAAGAATGGAATTCCGTTGAGCAGCAGATCTGCCAGCATCTCGTCGTACATGAAAGGGTCTGAGGACGGATCTGCATAAAATTCATACGTAGCACGGTCTTTTTTGCCGTTTAAATAAAAAGAGTAGAGGTGATCATCGTTCCAGCCAAGAGTCACCTGGATCATATCGTGCAAGTCTTCGAGTGTCTGCTCGGATAGTATGGCGATAGTTCGATACATCGCCGGCTTGTTATCATCCTCGGTCTCATCCTCGGTCTCATCCTCGGTCTCATCCCAGGACGATACCCGCAGGATATACACCCCACCGGGGTTGTCGAGGGGAATATCCATGCCACTTTCAAAAAGGCATTGGCGTGCTTGAAAGCGTGCCTCGAAACTGCGGGCAGTAGTGGCTTTCTTGGAGAGGTTTTGCTCAAAGTCCTCTGGCAGGGTATACTCTGTTTCCCGTGCAATAATGCTGAGGCATTGCAAGGCTTCGTTTCGTGCTATGGCATCCTTGCCGTGCGATATATCCACCAGCGCATCATAGGCTGCTTTATCCCTGGTGACAAGCACGAGCAGCATCAGCGAGGCCACAGCAATCTTCTTGCGCTGCTTACGGAATTTGTCACCGGAGCGAGTGAGATCGAGGACGTTGACCCAGAACGGGACGGTGGATGGTTCAAAGGTCGTCGCTATGAAACGCAGCAGATTTTTTTCCAGGAAACTTATCTTTTGCCCACCCTGCTCCACCACGCGGTAATAGAGTTCCTGGGCAGTTTCCAGGTCTTGCGGGGCAAGACCTTTGATGGTTATAGAAGGAGGATATGGGGAGGTAAGCCATGCTTTTGCCAAATCGTTTTTTTTCTTACCAGTCTTGTCCAGCAGTTTTTTCAAATTGTGTAATGCTTCGCGTACTTTTTTGTGCGTATCGGCGTTTGCCTCGGAGATATGATCAGAACTTGTGAGTATTTCATAGAGTGTCAGAAATTCTTCGGTCGGGTCTCGCAGTGGGGTAAACATGGCTTTCTCCAGATTTTCGGACTGGCTTTATGTTGTCTCTATTGTAGCATAGAAGTGCATTCAGCGTTTGACGTCGCAAGTGGATTGTGCGGGGTAATGCTTCAATAAGCGAGATGTATGGTTGTTTCGATTTCGTCGAAACAACCATACACCCCACCCCAATCAGGTTGGCGGTCAGGCTCAGAATTGGGTAGCACCACAGAATACCGTGGAGTATCCTCAACGGGGTTGACCCTGGGGAGCGCGAAGGGACACAGTTCCCTCGCAACCTCCATTCTGGTGGGGTTTGTTCTTTTTTCGACGAAGTCGAAAAAAGAACAAACCCCACGGTAAAATACCGTCCACGATATTTCGTGGTGC
>CAYFVX010000398.1:0-4859 GCA_964346425.1 uncultured Chloroflexaceae bacterium
CTTCTCCGCTTCTCCGCTTCAACGTTCGTGCGGCTCATACGCCGCAAACACGACCCCCTGCCGTTCACCCGCCACGCGAACGACCCGATGCAATTCGCCTTCGGGATACCGCTCACGAATAATCGCCAGTTCCTCCTCACGTTCTGGCAGCAAAATAAACACTGGACGCGCACCCATCGGCAATTGCGGCAAATCAGCCGGCGATGTTATCGGTTCATTGACATCGCTCCCCGCTACCGCGGGCGCAAGAAACTGAATAGGTCCCTCATCAAAATGCAGATACCAATCACTAAGAAAATAAACGTACACCTGACTGCTATCCGGCTGCTCTGCCAGATAATGTCCAATCCTGGTGCCCTTCTGCCCACTATGCCAGCCAAAGAAATTATCCGGCGTGTAGACGTTGAAATAAAAATTGATGTTCCAGAAGGCCAGCAGCACCACCGCAACAGCCCGCACACTGACCATACTCCGCTGCGGCAAAGACAACACCCAGCGCAGCAAATTGACCAGATACTCAATCCCCTGCGCAACCAGCAGACATATGGCAGGAGCCGCAATGAGATAGCGCGTACTCTGCGGCGGGTCATACAGCAGCATACCGCCAGCAATAGCCGTACCAGCTATCCAGGCGATAAGCAGGGCTGATTCCAGCTTTTGCCAGCGCAAAAGCACCAGCACCACCCCCAGCACAAATAGAATTGCCGCAAAGGTATCGAGCAACGGCATACCCGGCTGGTAGTGCGAGGTGCGGTCAGCAACAAAAGTGAAGCCACCAAACGCGGCCTTTGCCTGTTGCAGCCATATCTCCAAGCCACTCATTCCCTCTTCCTGCATCTTTGCAAACCGACCACTCTGCAGCAAACCCTGCGTTTTGAGCCGCGAATTGAAAATATGCGGATTGGACAGGAAATAGCGCAGCAAAGGCCCCGCCCCCATCACAAAACCTGCCAGCAGCAAGAACAAATACCCCTTCAAACTGGCGAGATAGGAACGATTGACCAGCAACTGGTGCAGCAACACCGCCAGCAAAATAAGCGGAATCAACCGTGCCCCCATATAGAAGTGTTGTGCAACACCAAGTGCAACGCCAGCCAGCAAAAAACTGAAAGGCGAACGGTTCTTGAAACCATGCACAAACGCCGCAAAACAAACCAGCAACGGCAACTGATCAGCGATATTGTTCAGTGCAGAGCGGCTGTAATGCATGTGGACGTGATATACCGCCAGCAACGCGGCCGCCATCGCCGCCACCGGCCGACTGGCAATCTGGCGGCCCAACACATACAAAGCTGCGACAGCCAGCGTTCCCAACAACACGGACATCATGCGCAGGCCCCCTATCGTATCGCCAAAGAGTTGCAAGGAGCCTGCCTGCATAAAGAACCAGAGATTGGGATGGGAGAACCAGCCAGTGGCGAAGGGGTCTCGAATATCACCTGCCAGCACATTGCGTGCCGTCAACCCCATCTGCGCCTCATCATTGCTCATTGAGTAGGGAATAGAGCCAATATGCCAGGATCGCAGCAACAACGCCAGCAGCAACAACGCGAACACAAAGAACACTTCGCGGTAGGTCATCAACCATTCAACCATTGCTCTGCGTGTCTGTCGGGCAGTTTGCTGTTTTTGTTGCCAGCCTGCGTCTGATTGCGATGGAGCAGTTGACTCTGCTGCATCGGTTTTGCGCGAGGTCAGGTTGATGGCAGGCCGTTTCTCCCCGGCTGCAGATTGCTGGTCTGCCGCTTGCGTATCCTGCTCAACTGCTTCATCCTGTTCGCCCGCATCGCCCATATTGCCCGTATCGCCCGCATCATCCATACGGGTAAAGCGAAACGAGGGAGATTGCTCCTCACGCCGGCGCGACAGTGGAATGGAAGATTCACGCTGGCTTCCCCCTTCCTTGCGCGAGGAAATAGCGATGCTCGAAGCGGAGCGCTGGCCGGGTTGCCGAGAAGATGGTTTTGTTTCTGGACCTTCTGTTGCATCAGTGGTCCGGGGTGGTGCGTCCTGGGGCGGTTCTTGCGCTGATTCTTGCGCTCCTTCTTGCACACGACGGGAGATCGCAATGGAAGACGAACCACGTGAACCACCACTGCGATCAAATGGTTTGGAACGAGCAGGTATATTTTGCGCATCATCCTGGCTACTCGCACGGAGAGAAGCAACGGACACATCCCCCTCATCGCGCTCGCGCCCACGCGAAAACGGAATAGACCGGCTGCCAATCGCAGGGGGCGGCTGCTTTGCGGCTTTCTCCGTAGCTATCGGCAGCGGACGCAATTGCTGAATAGCCCCAAAACGCCACGCCCCCGCCAGAGCCAGCAGCATTCCCAGCAACCATGCAAGCAACGCCCCCCAGGGGTGCATGGAAGACAACGTATTCAGCCAGAACGCCAGCCCACTACTCACCACGCCAGCTATAAACAGCAGCAACCCCTGCGGCGAACACCAGAGCACCAGCTTTTTGAGCGTTACCTGGTAGCCCGGTTCTTCTTCATAGCGTGCCCACGCGCCCACTGCAAGCACCAGCAGCATAGCAGCGAGCAGCATGCCCCATCCTCCCCCCAGGGCAGGAGGTTCATCAAGCAACTTCTGCTGCCCACTCCATGCCAGCCAGAGTGCTGCTATCAGCAACAGGGCCGCTCCCAATCGTTTGACAGGCTTCATACTCCTCAACTTTTGAACCAGCCATAGATTGCCAGTGCCAGACCACCGCCAGCCAGCACAAAACCGAGCATCACATCCAGCGGCCGATAGCGAAACTCGACACTATGCCGACCAGCAGGCAATTCGACGCGGAGCCACTGCCTATCTTTGCGCAACGGCTGCACTACGGATGGTTCACCATCAATCTTGACCTTCCATCCCGACCAGTTATTTTCCTTCACAACCAACACGCCCGGCTGGTCACTCTCACAAGTTACGATTATATCACCACCCGTTCCCTGTGCTGTGCAGACAGTGCGGCTTCCATCGGCGTGGCTGATTGCCGCATACTCCCAACCAGGTGGCGCTGCATAGATGGTTTCCTCCCCAACTTCTGTGCGCGGAATCATCGCATCTATTTCAAGCTCCTTTTCATACGTTCCCAACACCGGCATCGGATAATCACGATCTTTCCAGACAAACGAGCGATACGAGTTGGCAAGCTTGAGGCCCATCGCAATACCCGGCTCCACATAGGGCGAGCGGTGGTCCGACGCATACGGCGGATTAACCCATTGCAAATCCGGCGTCTGCAACGCCTCAAGCACGGGAAAAATACGCTCATCTATGCGCCCGGTCGCTATCCAGTTGCTGGAAAACGTCCAGGCACTGAGCAACGACCAGAGCAGCAATGGCACCAGCAACCAGCGCAAATCCAACCCGATGAGCGACCAGCCATCGTCACGCGCAGTTGTGCGGTTGAGACGAGCAGCATAGCCACGCAACAGCGCATCCAGCCCCATTGCCGCCAGTGCAAGCAGCGGCGGAATGGCGAGACCAGCAATAACCGGATAGGAGCGCAAACCCGCCAGAAACTCGGCAATCTTTTCCGCAGAAAGCCCCGCAATCGCTGGCAGCAAGCCATCACTTGCTGCCCACAACGGAATGAGCGCGATAGCTGCCAGAAACAGCGACACGCGCCGCAATGCCCCCCGTGCCAGAAACAGCCCCCACAACGCCAGCAACAACGGCACCCAGCCGACAAAAATCGCATAGAGCGAGGGATAGGGCAATTTATCAAGATATTCAGTGTAATAGAACGACGGATCATGCAGCACCAGATTGAACAGTGTATAGGTGAATGGCTGCGCACTCTTGAACTCCGGGTCAGACAACTTGGTAAACTCGGGCAAAAAGTGCAACACCGGCAGCACAAATGGAGCCGCCAGCAACAATGCCACCACCGCGGCAAACGCATACCGCCGCAGCAGCAGATGCAGCCGCGCCGCATCCATCCACGGCAGCAGAAAAACCAGGGCCGGCAACGTCAGCAGAAAACCCAGTTGCAAATACCCCTGCCCCGACACCGCCGCCAACGCCAGCACCACCCCCAGCACCACTGCCATACGGCGGCTTGCATTGCGGCTCAACGCAATAAGCGGCGGCAGAATAAGCGCACACGCCGCAGATGAAAGCACCAGACCATAAAACCCTGGCTCCATTCGTGAGGAAAGATGCCCGGCCACCACCACCATCAGCGCACTCCAGAACCGTGCCAACCGCCCCACACCCAGCTCATACGCCAGCCACCACTGCGCAACGCCTGCCAGCGCAAACGAGGCGACCACCGCCAACATCGTCCCATTGCGCACGCCCCACAGCAGGTTGGACACCATCATCAGCGGATGCAGCATACTCGTGTACGGGTTGGACATGGCTGGTGCCCCCCCCAGCATAGAACCATCCCACAGGCTACACAGACCACACGCCTGGAAACGCGTCCAGAAATGGTTGGAGGCTATCAGCGTCAGGTATTCATTCGCATCAGGTTTCGCTTCTGGAATAACCAGCGGGTCAAGCGTGAGGTAGGGACGCGTCACCAGCAAAGCCCAGAGGATAACCCCCAGAATTTCTGTCAAAAGCAACAGGCGGGATTGCATACCTACACGCCCACTCCCACGCTGCACCCTTTGCCAGAAGGAAGTCACCCGCCGTGAAAACAAAGAATGGTGTTCAGACACAACAGCCTGCGCCGTGCCTTGAGGATTGTGCGAAGAGGAATCGGTTGTCGTGACGATATCTCCCATATAAAATTCAGTATACACACTCCCATGCGCAACGTCAACACAGCCAGAAAAGATATGGTACCATAATACCAACAACAAGGAGGTGACGCATATGACTGAACCCTTAGCACAAACAGCAACCCT
>CAYFVX010000399.1:0-3267 GCA_964346425.1 uncultured Chloroflexaceae bacterium
CATGTCTTCGGCCTGCTGCTGGCAATTAGCCACAACCTGATTACCGCTGTGGACCGCACGCGGCGTGGCGATTTTTCGCAGCAGGGGTTGCGGGGCTTTGACCTTGAAGATAAGACACTCGGCGTCATCGGCACGGGTAGTATCGGGCGCAACGTTATTCGCATTGCCGGCGGCTTTGGTATGCATGTGCTTGCCTATGACATCAATCAAGATGAAGCACTGGCGGCCCGCCTGAACTTTACCTATGCCGACATGGACTATGTGCTGGAACATTCCGACATTATCACGTTGCATGTGCCTTCCAACAAGCATACCTATCACCTGATTTCCCACGAGCAGTTTGACCGTATGAAAGATGGTGTGGTTATTATCAACACGGCTCGCGGTAATGTGATGGATGTGCATGCGCTGGTCAAAGCTCTTGGCGATAAGAAAGTGGCTGCGGCTGGCCTGGATGTGCTGCCGGATGAACCGACCATTCGGGAAGAGGCCGAGCTGCTGCGCTCCATCTTTCGCCAACGACACGATATTGAAACCCTGCTGGCGGACCATATTTTGCTGCGTCTGCGCAACGTGATTATCACGCCGCATAGTGCGTTCAACACCCGTGAGGCTATCCAGCGCATTGTCAACACAACTATCGCCAATATCGAAGCATTTCTGCATGACGACGCGCAAAATGTGGTGCTAAGCTGAGTGACAAGGAGTTGAAAAACTATGAACCACAAACACCAGCTTGTTGCGATTGAAGATTATGAACGATTTGTCGGGTCGGAGACGATTGAGCGTATCCATCGCAAAGCCAGACCGCTGCAAGACCTGCATATTGTCAACGTCAATTCTACTTACTATGGTGGTGGTGTTGCCACGTTGCTCTCCTCGCTGACGCTGCTGATGAATAGTGTGGGTATCAAAACCGGCTGGCGGGTTTTGCAGGGTGCGCCGGATTTCTTCAGCGTCACGAAAAAAATGCACAATGCATTGCAGGGCGGTGACATGAACCTCTCCGAGCGCAAAAAGTTCATCTATGAAAGCACTGTGTATGAAAACGTGGTGCGCAACCATATCGACCGCCACGACATCGTTATCATTCACGATCCGCAACCGTTGCCAATGGTGCAGCACTACCGTAAGCATGGTCCCTGGATCTGGCGGTGCCATGTTGATCTGACCCATCCCTATCAGCCACTCTGGGACTATCTCGCCTCGTTCATCGAACATTATGACGCGATGATCGTGAGCCTGGAAGATTACAAGCAAGCGGTGAACACGCCGCAATTTTTCTTCATGCCAGCCATAGACCCTTTTAGCATCACCAATCGCGAACTCAGCGAGGAAGAGATAGACCAGCGGCTGGCGCATTACAACATCCCGACCGACCTGCCGCTGGTGGTGCAGATTTCGCGTTTTGACCGCTGGAAAGACCCGCAGGGTGTTATCGAGGCATTCAAGCAGGCTCGCCAGGAGGTAGATGCGACGCTGGTGTTGCTCGGCAATGTCGCTACTGACGACCCGGAAGGTGCCAGGGTGTATGAATCGTTGCTTGGTGAGCAGGAAGAGCGTCTTCTCATTATGACGCAGGAAGATACCGCGCTGGTGAATGCGCTGCAACGCCGTGCGGCGGTCGTGCTGCAAAAATCGCTCCGTGAAGGGTTTGGTCTCACCGTGACCGAGGCCATGTGGAAGGGGACCGCAGTTATTGGCGGCAACACCGGCGGTATTGCCTATCAGATTACTGATGGTGAAAACGGCTTTCTCGTTTCCTCGGTGGAAGAGACGGCTGAGCGGCTGGTCTACCTGCTACAAAATGCGCAGGCACGTGAGCGTATGGGGCAGCAAGCCAGAGAATATGTGCGTCAGCACCATCTGCTGACGCACTATCTGGAACAATACCTGGACCTGTTCCATGCGTTCGAGACCAATTACACAGTAAAACCATTCAACGAACGGAAATAAACCGCCTTATGCAAAACCACAAATACCCAATCATACAACTGGAAGACTACGAACCGCTGGCGGGAGCCGCAACGATTGAACGCATTCAGGCCAAAGCCCGGCGGTTGCACGATACCCATTTTGTGCATATCAGCTCGACCTACTATGGGGGTGGCGTGGCGACGCTGCTTTCCTCCGTGACGTTGTTGCTGAATAGCCTGGGCATCAAAACTGACTGGCGCATTTTGATGGGGACGCCGGATTTTTTCAGTATTACCAAAAAGATCCACCATAGTCTGCAAGGCGGGCGCATTATCCTGACGGAGAAAGAAAAACGCATCTATGAAGAGACCGTTTATGAAAATGCGCTGCGCACCCATCTGGATCATCACGATAGGGTGATTATTCATGACCCGCAGCCGTTGCCGATAATCCGCCATTTTGCCAAAGAGAGTCAGTGGTACTGGCGGTGTCATGTTGACCTGACCCATCCGCAACCAGAGGTCTGGAACTATCTGTTGCCTTTTATTGAAGAGTACGACGCGATGATTGTCAGTCTGCACGAATATATGCAACCCTTGCCCAAGCCACAGTTCTGCTTTATGCCTGCGATAGACCCCTTTTCGCTCAAAAATCGGGAAATGAGCGAGCAGGAGATAGATGAGTGTCTGCAGGAGCATGACATCCCGACTGATTTGCCGATCGTGGCGCAGGTGGCTCGCTTTGACCCGTGGAAAGATCCGCAGGGTGTCATTGATGCGTTCAAGCAGGTGCGCCAGCAGGTAGATGCGACGCTGGTGCTGCTGGGGAATGTGGCGACTGATGACCCGGAGAGCAAAATGGTGTTTGAATCTTTGATAGACCAGCGTGAAGAGCGCATTATTATTCTGCTGAATGTAGATGATGCGGTGGTCAATGCGGTGCAGCGGCGGGCGGCGGTGATGTTGCAAAAGTCTATCCGCGAAGGGTTTGGGCTGACGGTGGCGGAGGCGATGTGGAAGGAGACGCCGGTGATAGGCGGAGACGTCGGTGGTATCCGCTACCAGATTCAGCATGGCGTCAATGGCTTTCTGGTTTCTACCATCGAAGAATCTGCTGAGTACATCGTGCTGTTGCTGAAGGATGAACGATTGCGCAGCAGAATGGGGGTAGCCGCAAAAGAACGGGTGCGCCAGGAGTTTCTTGTTACCCGTTCGCTGGAACAATACCTGGATCTCTTCAGTCCGTGTCCGGTCTGAGCGATGGAACGTTGGAGCGATGGAGCGATGGAACGTTGGAGCGATGGAACGTTGAAGCGATGGAACGTTGAAGCGATGGAACGTTGAAGCGATG
>CAYFVX010000399.1:3367-4855 GCA_964346425.1 uncultured Chloroflexaceae bacterium
CGATGGAACGTTGAAGCGATGGAACGTTGAAGCGATGGAGCGTTGAAGCGATGGAGCGTGGGAACCCAATACCTTTCAAAGTGAGAAAACGATGATCAATTTCAATACGCTTCCGTTAGCCGTGACGATTGGCCTATTTTTGCTGGCTGCGCTCAGTATTGGCTATTTTGGCTCAAAGCTGGCGCGGCTGGCGGATATTCTGGCAGACCGCACCGGTATGGGCGAAGCCATCGCGGGTGCGCTTTTTCTGGGCGCGACCACCTCGTTGCCCGGTATCGTTACCTCGTTTACCGCTGCGCTGGATGGACATGCTGAACTTGCACTGAGTAATGCCATTGGCGGCATTGCCGCGCAGACGGTCTTCCTCGCAGTTGCGGATGTTGTCCATACCAGGGCCAACCTGGAGCACGTGGCTGCCTCGCTGGAGAATATTTTGCAGGGCACGTTGCTGGTGGTGCTGCTTACTGTGCCTATTCTGGCAATGAGTTCACCGCAAATGAGTTTCTGGGGTGTTCATCCGGCTACGTTGCTGATGTTCCTGACCTACATTTACGGCATGCATATGGTCAACCGGGTGCGGAGCCAGCCGATGTGGCGGCCGTTTCTTACCGCCGAAACGCAGGAAGATGTGCCCGATGAACAGAACAACCGCGAACCGATGCCCCGCCTTTTGTTGCGCTTTCTGCTGTTCGGGGCTATCCTGGGCGTCTCCGGCTGGCTGGTGGCGCGAACCGGCATCACGCTGGCACAACGCACCGGCCTGTCTGAAACCGCAGTAGGCGCATTCCTGACCGCCATTTCGACTTCGCTACCCGAGCTGGTCACCTCGATTGCGGCGGTGCGGCAGGGTGCGTACACGATGGCGGTGGGTGGCGTGATTGGTGGCAATGCCTTCGATACGCTGTTTGTCGCCGTGGCGGATATAGCCTACCGCGATGGTTCTATCTACCACGCCGCCACCCATCGCCAGCTCTTTTTGATGGCATTGACCATTTTGCTGATTGGCATTTTGCTGATGGGCTTGATCCGCCGGGAAAAGCGCGGCATTGCGAATATTGGCTTTGAGAGCTTTTTCATTCTGCTGTTTTATGCCGGTGCGGCCGTGTTCCTGTTTTCCAGCTAGGCGCGACCGGAGAGCGTTGAAGCGGAAGAGCAAAAGAGCGGAAGAACCGCTTCAACGCTTCTCTGTTTCAACGCTTCAATGCTTCAATTGTTTCTCCTGGCACGAAAGTTGCAACCTCCTGGCACGAACAAACATGGACAATGCGGAGACGTAGCGATACAAGAATGGGGAGTAGAGGAGCAAATCCTCAACAGGTTTCACCTGTTTTGTGTGCTGCTTGCGCACGGCAAAAAACGCACGCTGCCGCGTGCCACAGCTTTGGAGTGGGGGGTGTGAGGGCATAGGCGTCAACGTAACGGGCATTCCACCACGCTTTCACCCTCTCCCCAACCCCTCTCCCATCCAGGGAGAGGGGCTTCCGTCAC